>WJIX01000273.1 GCA_014730075.1 bacterium
ACCCATTGATCCCCCCGAAGTATATTTTCCCCGAGAATCCGCGGTGGTAGGCTCCGGAATTGAATTCCATGCTCTGAAGGCCATCCTCCATCCCATAATTCCTGAACAGCCCTGCCTTGGGATTAAAACTGGATATACCGCTGTTGGTGCTCAGCCAAAGGTTTCCCCCGGAGTCCAAGACTATACCATAAACCACATTGTTGGGAAGCCCATCGGCGGCCGTAAATGTCCTGAACTCTCCACTTTCACGGTTCAGCCTGCTCAGCCCCCCTCCCGCGGTGCCGAACCAGACCATTTCCTCCAATCCCTGGCAGATCGAAAGAACCGCACCGGTGCTTATTCCCGGTCTCGAACGGGGATTTTTTCCAAAGAAAGTAAAACTGTCAGAGCCGGCTGTTCGAACGGCGGGGCCGATCTCAGTGCCGGCCCAGAGAGAACCTTCGCTGTCAACCATCAGTGACCTGACCTTGACTTCACGGCCAGGCGAATCAAGTGCGCGGAAAGTTTCTGTTCTGAAATCGAACCTGCTGATCCCACTGGAGGTCCCCAGGTACAGACCGCTGCTTCGGTCCGGGCAGATCGAATAAACAAACCTGTCACTCAACCCTTCCGGAGATTCCAGGTTAAAGGGATAATGTATATACTCACCTGAGGCGATATCATACTGAATCAGCCCCTTACCCTCAGTCCCCAGCCAGATGAGACTGTCCGGTTTACGGGGATCGCCCTGAATAACATAAATATTTCCAGCCGGGAGGTTTTCGAAATTCTCAAAACTCAGCTCTTCTGTGTCCAGCCGGTCCAGACCGTAATAACCTCCTACCCAGAGATCCCCTCCCGGTTGTTCGTAGATCGCCCTTACACTCCTCACTCCCATCCCGCGTGAGGCAGAGTTCCCCATGGTAAACCTGTCGAATTTGTCAAAATATGGGCTCCAGGCGGAAAGCCCGTAACCTCTTGTGCCTATCCATATCACTTCTCCGCGATCCTCGAAAACACAGTTCAGTATATTATAGGAAAGGCTATTGGGGTTCTCCTGATCGTAGGAGCATTTTACGGAAATCCCCCGGTCAGGGTTGTAAATGATTACCCCGTAGCCGACAGTGGCTATCCAGATCCTGCCGGAGCTGTCCCGGCAGATATCTTCAACGTACAGGTCATTATAACTTGAACCATCGAGACACCTTATGATCTCTCTACGGAATGAGCCTTCCGAGAAATTAAAACTGAACAAACCACCCCTGGTCCCTACCAGGAAACTGCCTCTTACGTGTTCCACCATGCTGGTTACTGAATTCCCTCTCCCTCTGATATCGCCTTCACCAAGAGGCCGGAAGCAACGGAACCGTTCCCCGGACCTGTCGAATCTGGCCAGGCAGCTTTCGGTACATATCCACAGGTGTCCCTCTGAATCCTCAAACAGGCTATTTATCTCACCGGGGGGCAGAGAAGAATCATCATCCTCACTGGACACGAAATGCTCGAATTTCCCCGACATGCCCTCCATTCTATCAAGCCCCGCCGCGGTGGCAACCCAGAGAGCTCCCCGGCTGTCACAGAGGATATCGAGTATCAGGGCGCTGGAAATAGTTGAAGGATCTCCTTTTCGGGGCAAAAACCTCCTGAACTCTCCGCGCAGTGGCGAGAAAAGGTTTAGCCCGAAGTCGGTTCCAATCCACAGTTTTTCTCCCGACCCGGCCTCCAGGCAATTAACCTTGTTGTCGCTGAGACTGTTTGAATCGGATGGGTCATGGTTATAGACCCTGAATTCAACGCCGTCGAACCTGTTCAGGCCATCCTGCGTCCCTATCCAGATAAATCCGATTGAATCCTGGGTTACATCATATACATTCCCCTGGGAAAGCCCCTTCTCCAGGGAGTAATTCCTGAAACGGAGGTTGCGAGGCAGGTCGTCCGCCGCAAGCCCCGGGGTGGAATCCATAGTTAGGGATGCAACAAGTAATAATGTTCCTGCAATCAGAAGAGGGAAACGCATACCATAAATCCCAGCCAGTTTAACGAAGGGGAATCTCCCGAGCTGATTTAAAACAGCGTGAGATCAGAATCGCTATTATTATAATGTACCGAAGATTATATCAGCAAAGTTCTAGTTGTAAAGAATTATTATCAATCCCCGCCGCCCCCGGCACTCAGATCCATTTCCTAACCCTGGCACTGTATTTTTCCCATTCATTCCCGAACTGGAGTTTCAGCATACGCTCTTCCTCCCGTATGAACACCAGCTCCAGAAAGATGGCGAAGAGGATTGCCACCAGGTAAGGCGAGATAGATCCCAGCAATATTGCTATTCCCAGGATAATCAATATGAACCCCAGGTACATCGGATGCCTGCTGATCCTGAAAACCCCGCCGGTTACCAGGGTGGTGGATCTTTCGAATGGTTTTACCGTGGTCCCACTCCTCTTGAATGAGCTGTCGGCGGAGAGATTCATAACCCCACCCAGCACCAGTGGAATCAGGCCGATTAGCCTCCAGGGCATCCCGATGAGAACTTTTATCGGGAGAACAAAATGTATAAGTACGGTAAGAATAATAGCCACTACCAGATAGGTCGGCGGCAGTATATTTCTGAACATGGCCACTCCTTTACTCAGATACCCAACTGATGTTCATAATACCTCTAACCTGAATGAGGAAAGGAATCAAGTCTAATAATAAAAATGCCGCGCCCGGAATTGGCATTTCAGGTGCGCCATCCCCAGCACCGGATAAATTCATTGAATTTTCAGTTCATTTGCGCTCTACTGGTGAATGGACGTTCGATAATGGAATGCAATCTCTTTGATAATATTTTTATATCATAAGGAGGCGCGAAATGGACCAGGACCTTTTGAAAGCGGCAGAGATAGCGGCGGGAGACTGTCTTAAACTGAAAGAAGACGAAACATTTCTTGTGGTAACCGATACCGAACTGCGGGAGATAGCTGAAGCTCTGGCAATGGCCGGGCGCTCCATCGGCGCCACTACAGTGCTGATGGAGATAGATCCGCTCAGCAGAAACGGCGAGGAGCCCCCGGAATCCGTTTCGGAGGCGATGAAGAACAGCGATGTTGTAATAATACCTATGTCCAAGTCTCTTACCCACACAGCCGCCCGCAGGAACGCCTGCGACGCGGGGGCCAGGGTCGCAACCATGCCAGGAATAACCACGGATACCATGATACGCTGCCTCAATGCGGACTACTACGCCATAGCCGAACGGACCGAAAAGCTCACAGAAATGCTTACAGCCGCAGATTCAGCCCACGTTACTTCACCGGGAGGCACAGATATAACCATCCCCATTGCCGGGATAAAAGCGATTGCCTCAACCGGGCTGATTCACCAGAGCGGCTCTTTCGGAAACCTCCCCTCCGGAGAAGCCTATCTGATGCCGGAAGAAAACAAGTCCAGCGGGGTATTCGTGGTGGACGGGTCAATGGCCGGAATCGGCGACCTGGCCGGAAAGACTCCCATAAAGATTGTGGTGGAGGATGGTTTTGCCTCCGAGATCACCGGCGGGGATGAAGCGGACCTCCTTAAGGAGAAGCTTTCCGCCGTAGGCCCCAGGGCATTCAACACCGCCGAGCTGGGAATCGGAACCAATGATGCGGCAAAGATAATCGGTACCATTCTCGAGGATGAAAAGGTCATGGGAACAATTCATATCGCTCTGGGGAATAATATGTCAATGGGCGGTACCGTAAATGTTCCGATACACCTCGACGGAATCGTTAAGGACCCGGACGTTGAACTGGACGGGAAGAAAATCATGGAAAAGGGTAAACTTCTGATTTAGCTGAAAGAACCTGAAATACCATGCGTATAGTACTGCTGGGAAAACCTGGATCGGGAAAGGGAACACAGGCGGGCAGGGTCAGAGAGAAATTCGGTTACTATCACCTCTCCAGCGGAGATGTTCTAAGGGAGAATATCAGCAGAGGGACAGACCTGGGTAAGAAGATAGAGGAACATGTCCGGAAGGGAGAAATCGGGCCCGAGAAAGTCATAACCGAAGCAATCCTGCAATTCATGGAGAAGAGGGGGATAGAGGATGAACTGATCCTGGACGGATTCCCCCGAACCCTCTATCAGGCGGAAAAACTGGATGAGGCATATCCCCCGGACCTCTGCCTTCTTCTTGAGATATCAGACCGGGAATCGGTCAGGAGGCTCTCCGGCAGATATATATGCACAGATTGCGGCGCTCCGCACAGGTTAAAGGGGGGTAACCAAACCGCCAGGCAGTGCCGGGAATGCGGAGGCAAGCTGGTTCAGAGAAAGGATGACAAACCGGAGGCGATAGAGACCCGCCTTGAGGTGTTCAGAGAAGAGGTTGAGCCGGTGATATCCCACTACCGGAAGAAGAACCTGCTGGAAACGCTGGACGGCTCACTTCCTCCGGACGAGGTATATAATAATATAAGATATTCCATAATGCAGATAGTTGGGCCTAACTGATCCTTTTTGCATGCTGCAATACACCTGGCCTGCTCCCGCAGTGCAATCCGGTCGCAACAATAAAGCACGTAGAGCAACTCCGCGCCCTCAGAGAGCTCGCGGTTCCATTGCAACGCCCGATATGGCATAATGAGAATTGATAATAGGGTGATGCGGCCTGCCACCAGGAATACGGTCCTTCCTCAAGCCTTTTGATATCAACAAGTTAAATCCATAGAGCCATTGCATGCCCGGTATGGCATACGGATTGCTGAAAACAATCCCCGAGGGGACAAACGGACTTTTGATGAGAAGGAGGTCTCAACATGCGTAAAGTCCTCGTAGTACTTATGGCCCTCACTCTGAGCGGTATGTTTATTTCCTGTTCAGAAGATGAGGAGACAGTAACGCCGACACCCTCGGTGGATGATCTGTCGATAACAACCAGCTCTCTTGCGTCGGGTTGCACCTGTTCCCCCTATAACGTTCAGCTCGAAGCCGAAGGTGGAAAGGCGCCCTACACCTGGGATGTCACTACAGGTTCACTGCCTACAGGGTATGAACTTACTGCCGATGGTATCATAAAGGGAATGGCCAGTGATATCGCGGAAACAAGCTTCACGGTAACATGTACCGATGATGATGGAGAAACGACAACCGCCGATCTGAGCATCACGGTTGATGTGCCTTCGAACCCGTCAATCGGGATCTTCTATGATGAGGATGCCGCAGTCTGCACAGCGCAGGCAACCGCGTTCCTCACCCAGGTTGACTGTTATGTCTACATCATGCTGGAGGATTGCGAGTATGATTGCACCACCGGTGCACAGTTCAAGGTAAGCCTGGTCGACTCAGACGGGCAGCCTCTGGATTCTTCCAAGTACGCAATCACCTATACCGAATGGCCTGACTATTCACTTTCGATCGGTTCTCTCTTTAATGGAGTGGGCGTTGCTTTCACACGGCCGCTCAATAAAGAGTATCAGGGCCCGATCGAAGTTGTAAAATTCGGCCTGATGCTCCTGGAAGACGTTGATGAGCTGGCATTCAAGGTCGAGGCCGACCCGAACGAATCGGAAGGCCACGATCAGCCTATCATCACCCAGTGTGACCAGGATCACACCAAGGTAGAGGTTGGCGGGCGTGACGCCGCTATAAACTATACTGAATAATATATATTCGGTGTAAGTTCAGTTCTATTGCCCCCCGGGATAAGTGATTCAGTCACTTTCCCGGGGGCTTTTTTTCAGAAGAGATCTTTCAGCTTCTCCACCGCTTTTTTCTTCAACTCATCCGTCAGCTTCTCTTTTGCCTTTTCTCTTATCCCGCTCTGATCCAGTCTGACCGCCGGGGATTCCGTGGTCCCTCCAATATCAAAACTCAGGACCAGGTTTCCGCTGTCATCCTTGAGATATTCCACAATATCACCAAGCTTCTTAAGGTCCTTCATCCGCCTCTGGGCCTCAGGCGGTATGATAAATCTGGCTCGGCAGTCCAGTGTTTTGTCAAAACCTATTGTTCCCGAACCACTTACCCTGCCGTCACCCGAAACCATCTCCAGTTTCTTTATCAGCATCCTCCCTCCGGATACGATCAGATTGCCGTCGCAGCTCCTGAAACTGAAATCTTCGTATCTGGAAAGGTCAATCCCGGAGGCCAGGGATATCGGGCTTACCAGCCTGGAGAAGTTTACCCCTCCCCCATCAGAATGAAGAGCCGTCCTGGCATGAAGGGAATTGATAGGATCGGCGTGTGGAGTAAGAGTCATTCTGCCTGTACCGTTAAGGTCGAACTTGCCGTAAACAATATCAGCGGCCCCGAAGAAATTGGCGAGCAGCTCTCTGGCATCCACTCCCTCGGCCGAAAAGTTAGTCACTGCCGGTATACTGGCCAGGCTGTTGAAATCCAGCGAAGAAGCTGATTCTATTCTGCCTCCCGAATACCCTGCCTGAACCGGCATTATCTTTACCCTTCCATCCTTCGCTTCCAGCTCGGCCCTTACCCCGGTGACGGGCCCGAAGGGTGAATCGAGGGTATTCATCTCCATGATGATCCTGGAATTCTTGAGGATCAGCAGGGTTAAGGGATTGGCGACCGCCGGGTTGGAGGAGAGGTCGAAAACGCCCGGGACGCCCTCTTTCTTGCCTTCCCTCTTTTCTTTCTGAGCCTTATCCTCCCTGGTGCTGATGAAGGGACTGAGGTCAAAGTGTTCGCCTTCCAGGCTGATTTCGATCCTGGAGCCGGTCTGCATCCTCCCAAAGAGCCTGCCGAAGGTCTCTGCCGATATATCGCCCCCGCCAGTTTCTGCGCTGATCAGGTACAGCTCATGCAGGGCGGGGATCAATTTCATCATTCTGCCGTTAAGAGCAAATTTATCCTTGCCAACGAGGAAGCGGGCATTGATATCATTCATACCCCCCTGATCAATTACTGCGCTCATATTCAGGCCCGAAACCGGGGGGAGTTTATTCCCGGCATCCGCGGAGAGCTCCTCAACCAGGAGCTTTCCATTGAGAGAGAGACTGTCCTTCCCGGGAATCCGGCCAGTGTTCAAAGCGGCTGGAAAAAGATAGCCGCCCAGGTCTACGCTTGCCTTTCCGGAAAGCTCAATCCCTTCAGCCCCGGCTATTGCGGCAACCTCCCCGGCGTCTATTCCGGTGCTGCTCTGAAAATCAATACGCTCCGGCTCCCCGGAACTGTTGAACCGGAGTTTCATCTTTATCTCAGATTTTACCCCCCCTGACCTCAGAGTCAGGTTATCAGATTCCACATCCAGTCCCGACAGCCTGAAAATCCCGGCAACCTCTGTCCGGGATATTTCCACGGGCAGCAGGAAATCACTTATCTGCATCTCTGCTTCCACTACCGAGGCGGGGAAGAGTTCCCCCTCCAGGCCCCCCTGGGGCATTTCCGTTTCAGCCTCTCCCCTCAGTTCTATCCCTGCCACCCCGGTCCTCTCTCCACCTCCCGCTGGGTGCATGGTAAGTGAATCGGCAGTGATGTCAAAATCGATCCTGTACTTTTCACCCACCGGGGTCAGAGACATACTCGAGCTGATCCCGCTGGCGTTCAGGCCGCCCCCCACCGGGTCGGAAAGCTCCACCCGGGCACCCGACAGAATCACCCTGCTGAGACGGGGTTTCCTGCGGATCAGGGATACCAGCGAAGCTTTTACACTGACTGTTTCTGAACTGAAAGTCAGTTTCCTGTTCTCCTCAAGCTCCTTACGGAAGGTAAGGCTCCGGGCCTCTACGCCGAAGCCGAAGGGAAATTCAATGCCGATATCTCCAACCTCAATACCCGCATCCAGGGCCTTCTCCGCCCTTGGGACAATGATCCCCAGCAGCCGTTCTCTTGTGAATATCATTCTCAGGGCTACAGTTGAGATTACAAGCACAGCGGCAACCACACTCAGTGTAATCAGGACCGCCCTTCTTCTCTTTCTTTTCATTGAATAACCACCCCCGATAGTTTAAAGTCTGCACTCAGAGAAAAGCTGTGTATGCAGAGAAAGGGTAATGTCATGTCCAGGTATTTTTCTACCATTTTTACATTATTTTGTCTAATCATATCGGTGCCGGAACCCTCCTCGGCCATGGAGGGGAGGCTGATGAGGCACCCCGACATCCACGATGATACGGTGATATTTACCTATGAGGATGACCTGTGGTCCTCCCCGGCCGAAGGAGGAATGGCCAGGAGGCTGACCTCCCACCCGGGGATGGAACAGTATGCCGCTTTCTCGCCTGACGGCCAATATGTAGCTTTTACCGGGAGCTATGATGGAGGGCATGACGTATACATCATGCCCTCGGTTGGCGGCGAGCCGGTGCGTCTTACCTTCCATCCCGCCTACGACCGGGTGACCGGCTGGACCCCCGACGGCGGCGCCGTGCTGTTCGTCTCGTTCAGAGGATTAAAACGGAAACTCTACCGAGTGAAAACAGATGGGTCGTTTCCGGTGGAGTACAGGCTGGACAGGGTCTCCCACGCCTCTCTCTCCCCTGATGGGGTCTGCTTCAACCGCTTCTACTCCGACAGGATGAACTGGAAGGGTTACCGAGGCGGACGGCAGCAGGATATCTGGATCGCCGACCCCGATGGGAAGAATTTTGAGCGGCTCACCGAATGGGAAGGGTATGACAACTTCCCCATCTGGATCAATAACCAGGTATTCTTCAATTCGGACAGGTCCGGGGGAAGGATGAACCTTCATCTCTATGACCTAAATTCCAGGAAGATAACCAGGTGCACCGATCACGGGGACTGGGACGTAGAGTTTCCGGCCGGGGGCAAGAATAGAATCGTGTACGGCTGCCAGGGGTATCTCTGGATCTATGATATCCTCACAGGCAAATCCCGGAAGCTGGAAATAACCATCCCCGCGGACAGGTGGCAGAGAAGAGATACATATATCACACCCATGAACTACACTCAGGAGCTTTCCCCCGACCGGACCGGGGACCGCTGCCTGGTTCAGGCCAGGGGAGATATCTACATGGTGGACCAGAAGAAAGAGCGGGCAGTC
Source organism: bacterium (assembly GCA_014730075.1). Classification (GTDB taxonomy): domain Bacteria; phylum Krumholzibacteriota; class Krumholzibacteriia; order Krumholzibacteriales; family WJIX01; genus WJIX01. The sequence goes on from WJIX01000273.1 coordinate 8,969, forward strand.
AATATAACCAGGACTCCCGGTTCCAGAGAATTGCATCCCGCCATTTCACCGGAACGGGACTCCATAGCATTCTTCTCCGACCGGACCGGGGAGTATGAGCTGTACGTCTCCCCCGCCGAACCTGGAGCGGAGTGGAAACAGATTACATCCGGCTCGGGAAGTTACTACTATCACCTCAAATGGTCGCCGGACGGCACCAAGATACTTTTCGGTGACAAGGACTTCGTAATACGGATGGCAGAGCTGGATAACGGCAGGGTAACAGAGATTGACCGGTGCCCATATCAGAAGGACAATGAGATCTTCTGGGAAGTCAGCGATTACTCCTGGTCCCCGGACAGCAGATGGGTGGTTTACTCCAGGGTGGAGCAGAACCTGAACAGCTCCATTTTTATCTACCACCTGGAGACCGGGGAAAGGACCAGGCTGACAGACGACCGCTACGATGATTATTCTCCCGCCTTCGGAGCAAAGGGGGATTATATCTTTTTCCTCTCCCTGCGGAATTTTACCCCCCAGCTGGACTGGATGATGGATAACAATGTCAACCAGGAGATGTCCACGGTGATGGCCATGCAGCTCCGAAGCGGGGAAAAGCCTCCCTTCGGTGACAGCGGCAGTGATGAATCGGGCGGCGATGATGAAGAGAGCCCGCACGCCGACTCACTGACTATCCACCGGGAGGGAATAGGAGAAAGGATCTTTACCGTCCCCATTCCGCCGGGGACCTACAGGATGCTGTCAGCCGCAAAAGGGAAGATTGCCTATCTATCCAGGGAGAACTACGGATTCCCGGGAGTGCAGGAGTTCTTTTACCCCAGAAGAACCTCGCACTATACCCTTCACAGCTTCGACCTGAAATCGGAAGAAGACACTGAAGTGATTGCCGGTATAGGCTCGTACAGACTTTCCACCGACGGCAGCAGTGCCACCTACATCAGCGGTTCACTGGCAGGGGTGGTCAGCACCTCCGAAAGGTCCTCGCCCGGAGAGGGTATGCTGGAGTGGGGAGGAATCAGGCACAGGGTCGACACTTCCAGGGAATATTCACAGATCTACAGGGATGTGTGGCGGCAGATCAGGGACTTCTTCTATGACCCCGATATGCACGGGAAGGACTGGCAAGGTATCTATCAGAAATATCTGGAGCTGATCCCCTATGTGGCCACCAGAGCGGACATGAACTATATTATAGGCCATATGATAGGAGAGCTTACCGCTTCCCACGAATATATTGTCAGCTCGGGCGGGCCGCCCCGGACCTATTTCAACCGGGTCAGCACCGGACTCCTGGGAGCCGATCTGGAGCCCGACTACCGGAATGGAAGATACAGGTTCAGCAATATATTAGAGGGAAACCGCTGGAAAAAAGAGTACAGAAATCCTCTGCGGGCCCCGCATATCCAGCTGGAGAAGGGAGATTACCTGATCTCCATTAACGGTCATGATATCACCACAGCGGAAAATTATTTCAGTTACCTGGAGAATAGAACCGGGGATATGATAGAGATAGGAGTATCTTCCACACCGGACAGCTCAGAGACCAGGTATTACGAAATAGAAACACTATACACCGAGTACAACCTGAGGTATTACCAGAAGGTGGAGAACAGTTACCGGCAGGTAAGGGAAAGAACGGACGGGAGGGTCGGGTACATCCACCTGGCCGACATGGACGAGCTGGGGCTGAGACAGTTCGAGAGAGGGTTCAGGTCTGAGCGCTACCGGGACGGGCTGATAATAGACGTAAGGAATAACGGAGGAGGATTCGTATCCTGGTTCATGATCGACAAGCTGGAGAGGGAACTCCAGTACATGACCGTGACCCGTGATTTCGAACCTATGCGGTACCCCCACGGGGTGTGCACCGGCCCGGTGGTGGTGCTGTGCGATGAAGAGACCGGTAGCGACGGCGAAGTTTTCACCCAGCACTTCAAGGATCAGAACCTGGGAACTGTAATAGGCGCCCCCACATGGGGCGGCCTGATCGGAATAATCAACATGATCCCTCTCACCGATGGGGGGATGGTAACCCAGTCGAATGTGGGATTTGCCAATATGGAGGGGGAATGGATAGTGGAGAACAGGGGTGTGCAGCCGGACATTCTGATCTACAACAGGCCCGGTGATATCATCAGGGGAAAAGATAAACAGCTGGACCTTGCCATCGAGTATATTCTGGATAGAATTAGTAACAGTAAGGGTGATACCCTGGTCCCGCCCCCCTTTCCGGTCAAGTAACGGGAGGTGCCCGATGCGTTATATCAATTCAGCTGGCAAATATATTCTTGGTTCAGCCATTCTGATCAGCTCAATTATTGTCGGATGCGGCGAAGAGAAAACTGTTCTCACCCGGATTGAGAGGGGCCCGGCGGGAACGGTTCTTGACCTTGGCGTATGCGGGAGGCTTGAAGCCGGCGCCGGAGGCGGTTTTGACGCCGGCAAGGAATACTTCCGGTACAGGCATACCAGGGAGGGAAGGCTTGAACTCGATCATATCAACACCGGCCTCAACTGCTGCACCACCAGGATAACCAGTGGGATCTCGGTCTCGGGAGATACCATTACAATTTCAGAGACCGGGGAGGACGGCCTCTGTGACTGCGTCTGCCTGTCCAATGTTTATTATGAAATAACCAGACTCAAAACCGGTAAATACAACCTGATATTTGAGGGGCTTTACGTAAAGGACGGCGACCTTCCGCTGACCGGATCTATCGATCTGGCCGATTCGACCTCCGGGACCGGTTCTATCCGGAGAGATTACTACCCATGGCAGAATTAACCGGAAACAATATCTTAATATAATATCCCTTTACCTTTTCTCCTGTTTGTTGTAATTTTAAGTTAAGTAATGCTTTTCTCTACCTCCGTCGGAATGCGAGTAACGCTTCAGATGCGGGAACATCTCAACAAAAACAAGAAACAGGGTGAACCATAAATGAATATACTTCTAGTTAATCCGAAGACGCCTCCTACTTTTCACAGCTTTAAATACGCTCTTAAATTCATACGGAAGACCATATCCCCTCCACTGGGCCTTTTAACCGTTTCATCGATGCTGCCGCAAGATTGGAACAGGAAACTGGTGGACATGAACATTGAGATGCTGGACGACTCCGATATCCGCTGGGCCGACTACGTATTTATTACGGGGATGGATATCCAGATAGATTACTTCAGGGAAGTACTTCAGAGATGCAGGGAGGAAGGCACCAGGATTGTCGCTGGCGGACCCATGGTAACCTTCGAGTACGAGAACTTTCCTGAGGTGGATCACTTCATTCTGAACGAGGCGGAGATCACCCTCCCCCGCTTCCTGGAGGACCTCAGAAATGGAAATCCGCAGAGGGTATATTCCACAGACAGCTACCCCGATATTTCAAAGACTCCGGTCCCCGACTGGTCCCTTTTGAAAAAAAAGAAATACTACATGATGAACCTGCAGTACTCCCGGGGCTGCCCCTACAACTGCGAATTCTGCAGCATTACCGCCCTGAACGGCAGGAAGCCCCGGACCAAGGGTACCTCCCAGTTTATCGCGGAACTGGACAGCCTTCTTGATAATGGCTGGAAGGGATCTGTCTTCATAGTTGATGACAACTTCATCGGAAACAGGAGAAAACTGAAAGAGGAAACCCTCCCGGCCCTGGTCAACTGGTCCAGAAAGCACCATTATCCCTTTACCTTCTCCACCGAGGTCTCAATCAATCTGGCAGATGATCAGAGACTTATAGATCTGATGGTGGAAGCCGGGTTCAAGACCATTTTCGTGGGTATCGAAACCCCCAACGAAGAGAGCCTCAGAGAATGTGGAAAGTTCCATAACATGAACCGTGATATGCTTGATTCGGTCAGAAAGCTTCAGAACAACGGGCTGATCGTAACCGCGGGATTCATTATCGGATTCGATAACGATACTGATTCGGTATTTGAGCAGCAGGAGAATTTCATTCAGCGAAGCGGTATAATCTCCGCGATGGTGGGGCTTCTCAAGGCGCCCCACGGTAGCCGGCTGTATGAACGTCTCCGAAGAGAGGGAAGGCTGCTCCGGCGAAACAGCGGAAACAACATGGATGGCGCCATGAATTTCCTTCCCCGGATGGATTCGGAAAAACTGATGAAAGGGTACAAGAACCTCCTGGAATCAATCTACTCACAGAAGCAGTACTACGAGAGGATAAAAAGGTTTATCATTGATTATAAACCGAAACTGCGGATAAGGCGCGGGATAGACCTGAATGATATCCTTGGATTCTTCCGTTCGATCTGGACACTCGGCATCAGGGAAAAGGGGAAAAGGCATTTCTGGAAGACCCTCTTCTACAGTCTTATTAAAAACCCGAAATCGGTTCCCACCATGGTGGTTTACGCCACGTATGGCTATCACTTCCGCAAAATCGTGGAATCACTCCAGATCAGCGCCCTGGGCTGTAAGAATGTTTAATGCCCCGCGCCCCGAATCATCTCCAGGGCATGTTCCAGCAGCTCTGATATTACTTCCGCGCAGAATACGGCCCCCTTTACCGAACCGGGGAAATTTATTATAAGAAGGTCTCCCGAGATCCCGGCGGCTGCCCTGGAGAGGGCTGCATGGGGGGTCTGCTCAAACGACCTGGCCCTCAGGTACTCCGCGATCCCCGGGACCATTTTTTCACAGAACTCCGCGGTGGCTTCAGGGGTAAAATCACGCGGCCCCAGTCCTGTACCTCCCGTTGTTATTATAACATCCCGTTCCCGGTTCTCCCCGAAAGTCTTTACCAGCAGGTCCCTGTCATCAGGTATAATCTCCCTTTCTATTTCAATCCCACCGATTCTCTCCGTGAGCACTTCCTGGATGGCTGGCCCTGAGCGGTCACGGTATATACCACCGGCGGCCCTGTCAGACACGGTAAGTACCAGTACTTTCACGGTTGATCACTCCTCCCTTCAGAACCCTGGCGAATATACCCCTCCTGGGCATAACGCAGTCTCCGGTAAGCTCCATTATTTCGCAACCCCGGTGGCATTTCTTGCCTATCTGGGTTACTTCCAGCTCGGCTTCGCCGATCCTCAGAGTTGCTCCCACCGGTATGACAGGAAGGTCGATTCCTCTGGTGGTAATATTCTCGGCAAAATCTCCCGGCTCAATATCCGGAAGTTTCTTCCTGACCGGCTCGATATCCTCCATGGCCAGAAGAGATATCTGGCGATGATGGTCCCCGGCGTGAGCGTCCCCTTCGATCCCATGACCCGGGCGTAGCGATATTTCATCCACCGGTTTTTTCCTCACGCCCTTTTCGCCGGAAATATTGACTGAAACTATCTCGAATTTTATCTCTTTCATTATCTACCCCCCGGCACCCCCTCGGTGGAGACGCCAGTCTATCTGTCCTGCTGCTTCCTCTTTGATATCAGCCTTATATTCTCTATGGTCATATCATGTGAAACCGCCTTGCACATATCATAGATGGTCAGAGCGGCCACTGACACCGCAGTCAGAGCCTCCATCTCCACCCCGGTCCTGGCGCTGGTGACAGCTCTGGCGGTAATATCGATCCTATCCTCCTTTACCTGGAACTCCAGGGATATATGGTCAAGGGGAAGGGGATGACATAGTGGTATCAGCTCACCGGTTTTCTTGGCCGCCATGATACCCGCTATCCGGGCGGCCGACAATGGATCGCCCTTCTTCAGAGACCTTTCCCGGAGAGCTGTTATTACCTTGCTGCCCACCAGGATCGACCCTCCCGCCTCAGCAACCCTCCTGACCACCGGTTTTCCGGAAACATCCACCATTCTGGCCCTTCCCTCGCTATCGAGATGTGAAAAATCCATATTAATTATCTCCCCCCTGAGAAAGATTGTCCGAACCTGAAATCGAGGCTGTTATCACAACCCTCAGCCTCCTATCTGGCGCATCGATCTGTTATAACACGCCGTTCCCCTGAGCGGTTTCTTCCTCACCGCCTCTATTATACTCTTCTCTATATCATCCATGTCCACCGGTATCTCAAGGTCGGAGAAGAGGCACGGTTTGAAGAACCCGTCAGCAGTCAGCCGGAGCTTGTTACACCGGTCGCATGGCTGGGGCCTGTCAAATGAAAATGGCAGTTCTTCCTCTCTGCTGTAGAGCGAAAACTCCTTTATGGTCTGAAGGATAAACCCCTTTTCATTGCAGTACTTCTTCATCTCTTCAACCTCTTCCCGGGAACTGTTCTCAGTAATTACCATATTGATCTTCACCGGCAGAAGCCCTGCCTCAGCGGCCGCATCCGCTCCGGCCAGCACCGGCTCAAGTTCCCCAACCCCGGTGATCTCCCTGAAACGCTCCGGCGAAATAGTATCTATCGATATATTCACCCGGTCCAGCCCCGCCTCCTTTAGCTCTGCGGCCCTTTCGGGGGTCAGAAGCGATCCATTGGTGGTCATGGACAGTTCCCTCACTCCGGGCACTTCCGAGATCATTCCGACCAGCACCTCAATATCCCTTCTCACCATCGGTTCGCCCCCGGTGAGCCTGATCTTCCAGATACCCAGCCGGGCGGCTGCCCGCACTATCCTGGTAATATCCTCGAATGAGAGGATCTGATCTCTCGGTTTCAGCTCTATACCTTCAGCGGGCATGCAGTACCTGCACCTGAAGTTGCACTTGTCCGTAACTGAAATCCTCAGGTACTCGATCTTTCTTCCAAAACTATCCTTAAGTGTCACGTCCATTTCCTTGCTTCAGCATCCGCGTTGCCCGGTGCTGCATTATATGAGAATAACCTCCAGTATACTCCCCGCCTCTACCCGGTCGGTACCTACCGGTATGGCTATGAACCCATCCGCCACGGTATAGGCATGAATGTGGGCGGAGCCATGGTAGTCCACCCTTTCCACCTTCCCATCTTCATTAAACCTGACCGGTATATGAGAGAGCCGGACCGATTTCCTCCTCTTGAGGTCGCCGGCCAGGGTCGCCTTGACCTTCCTCGGCTGATAGTAATGTCCCATCAGAGAGAAGCAGAACGGCTTTACCAGGATCTCGAATATTATGAATGTCGAAACAGGGTTTCCGGGAAGACCGAACACATAACCATATTCACCCTTTCCGTAGACGGTAGGTTTCCCAGGTTTGATCGCTATCTTCTCAAAGAGAAGCTGGTACCCCTTTTCCCTGAGCACCCCGGGGACGAAATCATATTCCCCCATGGAGACGCCCCCGGAAAGAAGGAAGATATCGACTTCATCCCTGTTCTTCTCTATGGTCTCGGCGATCGCTTCGGGCCTGTCTTCGGCGATTCCCAGATAACGGGGCTCGAAACCGGCCTGCCCGATCTGAACGCAGAGCTGGTAGCTGTTGCTGTTGCGGATACCGGCCCGGCCCGGCCTGCTCTCCGGCTCTACCAGTTCGCTTCCCGTTGCAATAATACCCAGTACCGGTTTCCTGATAACGGGCACGGCGCTGACACCCACCGCAGCCAGCACCGCCGCCTCCGGGGCGTTAATAACGGTACCTTTCTTCAGTACCAGGTCTCCGGCGGCCACATCCTCGGCACGGTAGCATATATTCCCTTTTCCGCTCTTCCTGGTTACCGTTACCCTCTCCCCCCTGACTTCGGTATGCTCCACCATCACCACGGTATCGGCTCCTTCGGGAACCACCGCACCGGTCATTATCCTGGAACACTGCCCGGGCCCTATCTTCTTATCCGGTTCCCTGCCCGCCGGGATGGTCTCTATTATCTCCAGTGTAGAACCGGTATCCTCCAGTCTGCAGGCGAATCCGTCCATGGCGGATTTGTTGAAGGGGGGCATATCCACGTCCGAGCGGATATCTCCGGCCAGTACTCTTCCCCCGGAATCGATCAGGGGAACCTTCTCTATATTTTTCACCGGTTCGGCCGTTTCCATCATAATCCGATATGCCTTCTCAAACGGTATCATTTTTATCCTCTCCATTATTCAGCTCGACGGGCGGCAACGCTCCGGCGGCATCTATTATCTCCAGCACGCGGGCTTGACTCAAGCCCAGCTTTTCCGAGAGAAGCCGGAGAGTGGACAGGTCCGTTCTCCTGCCCCTGACCAGGTCCGCCTTCTTCTCTGCCAGGGTTGCGGAACTCTTCTTCCGGCCCTCTCCTGGAAGATATATCACACATTCGGGAGTTACCTCTTTCAGGACGCTGTTGCTCTCTATCACCAGGAAGGGAGCTGCTGAGTTCTCCGATACGATCCTGCCGAAGGGGGTGCCGGTATGATAGAATATATTGTCCATATCCGGTTTCTTCTCTCCGTGGCCGACCTTGACAAAGACAGCGCCGGGGAGTATGGAGACCAGCCGCAGGGCCAGGGAGGTCTTTCCCACATTCGCGTGAGCTCCGGTTACCGCCAGGATCTTTCCGGTCTTATCATTCATTGTTCCATGCTTTCTGCCGTCAGGCTTTCTCTGAAAACTACTTGAAGCACCCCAGCTGGCATGCCACTATCTTTATATCGTTCCTGTTGCATACCCCTCCTATCTTATGCGGTTTCAGCTGATATTTCGCCGCTATCCTGAGGGCATCCTCGCACTTCAGCCTCTTCTTTCCCTTCTCCTCGAAAGAGTTTTCCAGAACTTCCTTTCTTACCTCTTCCATATTCATTTCTTCTCTTCCTCCTTGAGTATATCCTCCATCAGGTTACTGTAATAATCCTCCGCCTCCCTGACCACCTCTCTCCTGTATTTCTCCCAGGCTTCCACCATTCTCCTTCCGAATTCGCTCAGCCGGGCGGACCCCCCACCGCACCCTCCCCTGTTCCTGATTACCACCCGTCTGCCTATCCGTTCTTCCAGCTTCTTAATATCCTCCCAGGCCTTCCGCTATCCCCGGTCCAGCTCCCTGGAGGCCTGCCGGATGGAGCCCGATTCATCGATCTTCTTCAGAAGCCTGAACCTCCCGTCCCCGAAAAAGCCCTCGCCATTCTCTGTCTGAACAAAAAGTTTTATACCCGGTTTCATTTTGCTACACCCTGTTGAACTTTACCGCGCTGGCCTTGAAGGCAAGATAGAACTTGCTGCCGCGCATGATATCCAGGCTTTCGAAAGACTGTCCGGTGACCGTAACAGCCAGCTCCACTCCCGCATCCATAACTACCTCCATTCCCGGCCGGGCCGGGAAGAAATCGATCACCCTGCCCTCCAGCAGATTACGCGCGCTGGTGGTGGTCCTGGCCCTGGAAATGGTTATATCGCTGCTGCTGATTATCACATTTCCCCTCCCGGGCGGCTGGTCGGTCAGAACGGCGAAGCTTGCCCCACCGGTCCTGAACTCCCCCAGTCCATCCTCCCCCTTAACCAGTTCGCCCCTGAAGAAATTGCTTACTCCCACGAAATCGGCAACGAACTCCGAACGGGGACGGGTAAAGACCTCATGGGAGCCGCCCACCTGAACGATGGTCCCATTTTCCATCACCCCGATCCGGTCTGCCAGCGACAGCGCCTCCTCGTAATCATGGGTGACATGAAGAACGGTGGTACTGGTTCCTATCTCCCTCAGAAGGGACCTGATACCGGACCTTGCCCCCTTGTCCAGGGAGGAGGCCGGCTCATCCAGCAGGAGGAAACCGGGGCTTCTGGCCAGCGCCCTGGCCAGGGCGGCTCTTTGAACTTCCCCCCCGGAGAGAGTCCCCGGACTGCGGTCCAGGAGATTCTCCAGTCCAACCCGGCCGGCAAGTTCCGTTACCCTGTCGTCTATCCGCTCCCGGGGGAGGCGG
>WJIX01000274.1 GCA_014730075.1 bacterium
GTGGTGAGCAGGATTGGGGGGATGCTGTTCCGGGAAAGACTTCACCTGATAACAGCGCTGTGCCTGCTGGAAATTGTTGTGATTGTATTCTGCGCATGGATGATTCCGCCTGCTGCCGCGGTGCTGTTCTCCGGGGCCCCTGCGGGCTTGACCGTGCCCCTTATGGTTCTGGTACTTATTGCGGTAAAGATAACAGCAGCTGGCCTGGCCAGTGGAAACCCGGAGAGGCTCGCCCTTCTGCTCACATATCCGCTGGCAGGGATTTATTTTATTTTCAGGCCTCTGACCACCATCTTCTGGAGGGGGCTGAACAGGTTCTTCCCACTTCTGGGTGTGGAGCTTTCATCGCCGCTATGCATATTCCCCGACTCCAGTGAAAACGGGGAGGGTTTTATCGAAGAGAACGGGAGCCGACTGGTCCGCAGCATTGTGGAGTTCGGCGAGAAGAAGGTAAGGGAGGTAATGGTTCCCAGGATCGACATCCTGGCCCTGGAAAGCCACATGGAGCTTGACAGGATAAGGAAAATAGTACTGGAAGCGGGGCATTCCCGGGTTCCGGTCTTCGAGGGAAATGTTGACAATATCATCGGGATCCTTTTCGTGAAAGACCTGGTAACGGTTATAGGGGATGAGGAAAGCTTTGACCTGAGGAGGATATTGAGAGAAGCTTATTATGTTCCGGAGGGTAAGAGAATAAATGACCTCCTCCGTGAGTTCCAGCTCAGAAAGAAGCATATGGCTATCGTGGTTGACGAATACGGGGGCACCTCCGGAATAGTGACCCTGGAGGATATCCTCGAGGAGATCGTGGGTGAGATCAGGGATGAAGATGATATAGAAGGACCCCTGATCCGTAAGGTCAGCGAGGGCAATTATTCGGTCAAGGGCGGAATTAATATCAATGACCTTAATGAAGCACTCAGATTGTCGATACCTACAGAGGAAGCTGACACTCTGGCCGGTTTTCTGTATTCGCTCCTTGGCAGAGTGCCTGAGGAGGGTGAGCGCATAGATTTCGAGGGGCTTATCTTCGAAGTCGAATTGCTGGAGGGGCAGCGGATAACAGAAGTTCGTATATGGTTCCCCGGCCATCCGGAATCGGCTGCTGATACTGGAAGATAGGTGGAAAGGAATATCTTATGGGCTGGTTCAGAAGAAAATTCCTCACTGGGCTGCTGATTCTCCTGCCCATTCTGGTAACGGGTTGGATACTGTATCACTTCTTCAATTCGATAGACAGCATAATCGACCCGCTCATCGAGAGGTACCCGTTCCTTGATTTTCCCGGTATCGGTTTTGTCAGTGTGATCCTGATTATTTTCCTGGTCGGGGTGTTCGGGGGGAACCTGCTGGGAAGAAAACTCCTCGGCTTCCTGGAGGTCATAGTTTCGAGGATCCCCCTGATAAGCAGGATGTACATAGCGGTCAAGCAGATCAGTGAAGTTTTCCTGCGGAAGCAGAAGACTGTGTTCAAGAAGGCGGTTCTGGTCCAGTACCCCCGGGAGGGAACTTTTGCCATAGGATTTGTTACATCCACAACTCATTTCGCGGACAGGAAGAATGAAGAACGGATTTTTGTAAATGTCTTCCTTCCCACCACCCCGAACCCTACTTCAGGGTTCTTTCTCCTTGTTCCTGTCAACGAAGTCATCTATCTGGAATGCACCGTAGAAGAAGCACTCAAGATGGTAATATCAGGCGGAGCGGTCAAACCTGAATATTCCAGGTTCGAGGGGCTCCGGCTTCCCGATTGGACCAGGGATAATAATAATGATAAATAGCTTGATAGAAGCTGCCAGGCTCGTCTAATATGTAAAGGTAACATGAAGTTGTCCCGGACCTTTTGTGGCGGAAAATTATGAGAGAAGAGATAGCAAATAGAGTGGAGTACCTTACCCGGCTTTTCCAGGAGGAGCGGTTCAGCTTCTCTGCCGGAATGATCGAAGATCTCAAGGTCCCCGATATCGCGGAGGTGATCGCCGGGCTGGACAGGGAATACCGCCTGGAGTTCTTCAGCGCACTGGATCTGGATATCAAGTCGGAGACCATACCGATGCTGGACCAGGGTGTCCTGAGGGAACTGCTGGAGAATCTGGAGCCGGAGGAGATCGCCTCCTATGTCAACAGGATGGCCAGCGATGACGCCGCCGATATGATAAACCTTCTGGAGCCGGGAAGAGTTCACCTGGTTCTGGAGAGGGTAAGCAGGAAAGATTACCGGGACCTTATTGCCCTGCTCAGGTTCGACGAAGAATCAGCCGGCGGGATCATGGCCAGGGAATTCCTGGTGGTGGAGAAGGATGTTACCATATCTGAGGCGATGAAAAAGGTGAGGGACAGGAAGAGACAGATAGAACACCTCCATAACATCTATATAGTGGACTCCGAGGGGATTCTGCTGGGGAGCATCCCGGTAATATCCCTGATTACTGAAGATCCCGAAACCCCGGTCAGCGAGGTAATGAATGCCGATATCGAGAGGGTCACCGCGGACGTGGACCAGGAGAAAGTGGCATTCATATTCAGAAAGTATGACCTTTACAGCCTGGCAGTGGTGGATGGGAGGGGAAAACTGGTGGGAAGGATCACCGTTGATGATGTGATGGATATTATCGAAGAGGAGGCTAACGAGGATATTTCGCACCTGGTCGGGACAGGTGAGGAGGAGTTCTGGCAGAAGTCCCCGGTTAAGCTATCCAGGTCGAGAATGCCCTGGCTGGTAACAGGGCTTGCCGGGGGAATAGCGGTTGCCATTATAATGAACAGTTTCAGGGAAGCGCTGGAGTCGATTATATCGCTGGCCTTCTTCGTTCCGGTAATCATGGCGATGGGGGGGAATGTCGGTATACAGTCCTCGGCGATAGTGGTCAGGGAACTTGCCACCGAGGATTTCGGATTCGTTGAGACCGGAAGGAAGATACTGAGGGAGCTTAAGGTATCGCTGATCAACGGTTCGATCCTGGGGCTTCTTCTATTTATAGTGGTTTTCCTCTGGTTCAGAGATATAAGCCTGGGTATACTGGTCGCTTCATGCCTGATGTTCATAGTTGTATGGGCGACAATGATCGGGACGGCAATTCCACTTCTCTTTCACAGGATCAATGTAGACCCGGCTCTTGCCACCGGACCCTTCATCACCACTTTCAATGATATAATGGGAGTACTGGTCTACCTGGCCATGGCCACCGTAATGCTCCGGTTTGTCATTTCTCACTGAACCGGGGAAATATGATGAGCCGAATTCGTAAAGACAGAGCGGTGATACTGAAGACCTTTCCCTACAGTGAGACCAGTGTGATAGTGATGTTTCTGGCAAGAGAGCATGGTAAGATCAGGTGTATGGCCAGGGGAGCCAGAAGAAGCCGCAGCAAATTCTCGGGTACACTTCTGACCGGCAGTATCTGCGATATTGTGTTCAGCTACAGGGTCAGCCGGGGGCTGCAGACTCTCACTGATATAGAAACGGTCTACTCTCTGGATACCGGGAGAGAAACCCTGGAGAGGGTATGCATATTTCAGGCGGCCATGGAGGTGCTGAACTATTCTCTATTCGAGGGTGAACCGGACGCCGGGCCCTTTGACCTGATAGAGAATTTCATACTCTCGCTGAAGGAATCGGCGGATCCGTTCACTCTTTTTTTCGCTTTCGAGATAAGGCTTCTCAGGCTGACCGGCTATTTCCCTCACATATATGAATGCGGATGCTGTAGGGCGGATACCGTTGAGAAAGGGTTCAGCGTGGATATCAGTTCCGGAGAAATCAGGTGCCAGGACTGTTCCCGGCGCGGAATGACCGCTGTTAGCGGGGAGGCGGCTGAGAAAATATATGATATTGATGTTGAGAATCTGAGTGAAATGCTGAATATTGAGTTAAATAAAAAGTTAAGGGGCGAAATCGGGAGAATGCTTCATGGAATCTTCAGGCTCCATGTGGAAGGATACCGTGCTCCAGCTTCCCTGGGTCTGTTAAAAGGAGTGATTTGATTTGAATTTCCAGCAGCTGGTTCTGAAACTCAGTAATTTCTGGTCGAAGAAGGGATGCCTGCTGATTACCTCCCATAACACCGAGGTGGGGGCCGGAACGATGAATCCGGGGACATTTCTCAGGGTACTGGGCCCTGAACCATGGAAAGCGGCCTACCTGGAACCTTCAAGGAGGCCCAAGGATGGCAGGTACGGTGATAATCCCAACCGTGTGCAGCAGTTCAATCAGTATCAGGTAATCCTGAAACCCTCTCCCGAGGATGTTGTGCCGGTCTTCGTGGAGAGCCTGGAGGCTATAGGGATAGATCCGGCAAGGCATGATATCAGGTTTATAGAGGATGACTGGGAAGCCCCCACCCTGGGCGCTTTCGGGCTGGGATGGGAGGTATGGCTGGACGGGATGGAGATAACCCAGTTCACCTATTTCCAGCAGGCCGGCGGGCTGACCCTGGATCCGGTATCCACAGAGATCACCTACGGCCTGGAGAGGATCTGCATGTATATCCAGGGAGTGGACAACATCATGGATATAGAATGGGGTAGCGGGGTCCGCTACGGAGAGATATACCGCCAGCCGGAGAGGGATTTCAGCGCATTTAACTTCGAGAAGGCTGATACCGGCCTCTATTTTGACATTTTCGCCCGTTACAGGGGAGAAGCGGAGCGGATGCTGGATGAAAACCTTGTATTCCCTGCATACGATTACGTGCTGAAGTGCTCTCATATCTTCAATCTGCTGGATGCAAGGGGGGCTATAAGCGTATCGGAACGGACCAGCTATATATCCAATATCAGGGACCTGGCCAGGCGCGCGGCAAGCGCCTACGTCAGCAGGAGGGAGGAAGAGGGATTTCCTCTGCTTCGAGATGGTGCCGGCCCGGGAGATTGAATCATTCGCATATAGTTCAGTGAGAGGAAAGGAGAATCGTTGAAGAAAGAATATTTACTCGAGATAGGGTGCGAGAATCTGCCCAGTGGTTATCTCGCCACGGGACTGAGACAGCTGGAAGAGAATCTCAGGAGCGGGCTGAGAGATGAACGGATTAATTATCAGGAGCTTTCGGTGACCGGGACCCCCAACCGGCTGGTGGTTCATATAACCGGTATGGATGAGAAGCAGGAAACTCTGACCGAGACCATAACCGGGCCTCCCCTCTCCATGGCTCTGGACGAGGATGGTAACTACAATCAGGCCGCCCAGGGTTTTGCCCGGTCCAGGGGGGCGGAAGTAGATGAACTTATCAGGGTGGAGAAGAAGAAGGGGGAGTACATAGCAGTTCAGAAGAAGACCCCCGGGCTGGATGCAGGTGATCTTCTGGCAGCCAGGCTGCCGGAGTGGATAACCGGGATCAATTTTCCCCGGGACATGAGATGGGACCGGAGCGGGCTGGTTTTCGCAAGGCCTGTAAGGTGGATCCTTTCACTGCTTTCAGACGGAGAGCTCAAGATCAGGCTGGGGGAGCTGGAATCTGGGAGCAGGACCAGGCTGAAACCCTATTTCAATGAATACACGGATGTTGATGGTATTGAGCACTATTTCGAGCTGATGAAGAGAGAGCATATCATCCTGGATCATGATCGGAGAGCCGAAGCGGTAAGAGAGTTTGTAAAGAAGGAGGCGAGCAGGCTGGGAGGCAGAGTGGTTGCTGACGAGGAACTGGTGGATACGGTCTCAAATCTCCTGGAGTCGCCGGTTCCGATGGCGGGCAGCTACGGGGAGAGATTCCTCAAGCTCCCCAGGCAGGTCATCATTGCAGCGCTCAAGGGGCACCAGAAATATTTTTCCGTCGAGGATTCCTCTGGTAACCTTCTTCCCAACTTCATAGCTTTTGCCGACGGTGTTTCACAGAACCTGGAGGAGATAGCCAGGGGGAATGAAAGAGTTCTGCAGGCCCGGCTCTACGACGCCGAATTCTATTACAGGGAAGATACCTCGGAGCCGGTCTCAGAAATGACAAAGGAGCTTGAGAATATCGTCTGGATGAGGGGGATGGGTACCCTGGCGGCGAAGTCAGAGAGGATTGAGGAGCTTGCCCTCTGGTTCAACCGGGAGTACCTTTCCGGAGAAGAAAAAATGGAGGGGATACTGTCCAGGGCTGCCCTGCTTGCCAAGGCTGACCTGGCCAGTGAGATGGTTAAGGACGGAAAGGAGTTCACCAGGCTTCAGGGATATATCGGCAGGGAATATGCAAAGAAGTCTGGGGAGAGCGTAGATGTGGCAGATGCTATATTCGAGCATTACCTTCCCCGTTTCGCCGGAGACCATCTTCCTGATAGCGAAGCGGGAATAATAATCTCCCTTTCCGACAAGCTGGATAATATATCGGGAGGTTTCCTGATCGGTCTAAATCCCACCGGATCGCAGGATCCGTACGCGCTGCGAAGGCAGGCCCTGGGTATACTGAGGATCATGATAGAGAAGCAGATCCCGGTCCCGCTCCTTTCGGCTATCCGGAAGAGCTTATCGCTGTTTAAGCCGGACCGGATAAGCAAGGATATTAAGCCGGCGGAGGATGCCGCACTGGAGATTGAAGAGTTCTTCGAGCAGAGGCTCTCCGGCCTTCTGCGTGGCAGGGGATACGGTTACGATCAGGACCTGGTAGCTGCTGTTCTGGCAGGGGAGTGGCAAACCCCGGCATCGGCGCTTAAGATGACCTCAGAGCTGGCCGGGATGCGAGATGACGGGGAGCTGGGCGGGTTCATTACGGCGATGAAGAGGATAGCGAATATCATCCCTGGCTCCGGGACCGGGGATTCGCTGGAGATCGATCCATCAGAGGCGCTGAAGGTCCTTGCCGAAGAAGAAATTTCAGCACTGCCCTTCAACCCGGAGCTTTTCGAGGAAGGGGCCGAGAGGGATCTCTTCAACAGTTCGGTCTCCGCTTCATCTGAAATAATCAGACTGATCGATCAGGGTAAAACTCATGAATTATTCAGATTGCTCAATGAACGCATAGTAGGCCCGGTAAACAGTTTCTTCGAAGAGGTCATGGTAAACTGTGAGGATCCGGAAGCGCGCTCCAACCGGCAATCCTTCCTGATGACCCTCCATCTGGTATTCTCCTCTTTCTGTGACTACTCGCTGGTTCAGGAAGATTAAAGGCGGGAGAACTTGCCCGGTATCCGCATCTGTTTCTACTCAGGATTCCGGCCGATTTTATCCTTGAATATCAACCCTTTTCGTGCTAAAATATACCTGCTTGTTCGGGGATTATTCATCTAAATATCGAGGACTTCGGAAGCAAGGTGGCGGGTTGGCGCTGAATCTGTACGTGGTTTTCCATTTCAGGTGATTCCTCCGGGACAAGCTGGTAATATCTTTGCTGCCCGAAATGTAACGGGGGGGTGATACGCGCTGCCCGGCTGTTCATGAAATAGATCTTTCAGGGGCTCGTTATATATCATAGGGGGGATAAGCCATGAAAAGAGTTATTGTTGCAATCCTCGTCATTATTATTGCCACTTCCGCGGGGGACCTTCGGGGAAGGGATATCGAAGGGGGAAAATTACGGGTAACCAGAGATAAAGGGAGCATAGGTACGATTGTGGATACTGGTATCCCAGGAGTCTACCAGGCGGTTGCACAGGCAGACACCTATAATATCGTAAAGTATGATTTTGAACTGCTCGACTGGCAGGGGTGGACCTGGAAAGATGTAAACGCTCAGCCGGATATCTTCTGGCACGCCACCGAATTCGACGGAGATCCAGACCCATCGGATGAGAATTACACCCCCATAGAGGGGCTGTTGTCGATGTGGTGCGGAGCCCCGGCGGGTGACGACTACTATCTATGCGGATGGGTCAGTGCTCCCGGCTACGGGAACAACTGGGATCAGTGGCTGGTATCGGACCAGCTGAGCCTGACAGAATCTGTGGGGATAAGTTTCGTTATGGTCCACCATGTGGAAGGGTATGGCTACGACCAGGTCTACCTGGAATATGAGAACGATTATGAAGAATGGGTTGCTATTCAGGTCTACGGCTCCGGAAACCGCGAGACTTTATATTTCGAAGATACCGTAGTTGTTGACACCAGCAGTGTTTCGGACGGCAGCACCAGGATACGTTTCCGTGTGTTCTCGGATGGCGCGTGGAGCGATGAGGACGGCCTGCTCAGCACCAGCGGAGCCTGTATAGTTGACAGTATAACCCTTTATGTGGATGGCTCCGAGTACGACTATGAGGACTTCGAAACAGCCACACAGGGCCAGAAAGCAGTGGGAAAATGGAGCGCCGGAGCGTCCCCCGGATACGTGGACGCACATCCTTCCTACCTCGGGCCACAGCTCAGGACTGGAATGACAACAAACGATGATCCCTGCACCAGCAATTTCGGGAGCCAGGTCGAGTTCTTCGATGAAGCCGGCCTGTGGCCGGCTGATCAGATGGTATATCCCAATCTGTATGTGACCCCTTTCTGCCTGAATGGCAACGGTACCGAACCTCCCTGTCAGCACGAAATAATAATATCGCCGGAGATAGATATGATGAAGTACTCGACCGGGAATGATGAAATTCAGGACGGCACTATTCCCCAGGGTGAGCTTCCCGGACTCGCCGGCGTGATCCTGAGGTATGAGGTTCTCCGAGACCTGCCCCTGGACAACCTGGTATTCTGCGTCTGGGGTGTACGGAACGTGGTGGATGGTTGCCCACTTTCCTGGAAGGATTCAGGATATGTATTATATGGACCCAATGAAACCAGTTACGTCTTCGCCGGGGAAGATATCAGCGACCTGGTGATTCATCCAGATTCCACACTTCAGCTCTATTTCGGTGTAAGAGATATGTGCAATGTATGGGGCGGCATATATGGCAGCTGTGAAAACCATACCCCCTGTCCCTGGTTCGATGACATAAGGA
>WJIX01000275.1 GCA_014730075.1 bacterium
CAGGGAGAGAGCGCTCATCCTGGAAGTAGCCCTGGGGCTGTCCGGAATATTAATAGCATCCGCTCCCGACAGTGCAAGTCTGGAGGCAGCTTCAAGCGCTTTATCAGAATCACAGCCGCGGGGCGGGACCAGTTCTACCATTCTGGCCAGCTCCCCTGAATACACCCGGGATGCCAGTGAGGACTTTTCCGCCGTAGGTACAGAGGCAGTTTCTCCGGCAGGGCGGCACTCGATCGAACTGCGCGATTTAACCTTAACCTCAGGCACAGAATCACGGATAGATTTTCTCACCGCTTCGATATGTTTCGGAGTTGTGCCGCAGCAGCCGCCGATTATCCTGACGCCCTTCTTGACAAACCTCCTGGCGTATTCGGCGATATATTCCGGGGAGACCATATATATGTTCCTGTCGTCCACATTCTGTGGTATACCCGCGTTTGGCTGGGCTGAAACCGGTCTGTCGGTGCAGGGAACCATCCTCTCTATTACCTCCAGCATAACCTTGGGCCCCACATTGCAGTTGATCCCTATCGCGTCCGCTCCCCACTGGTCAAGCCTTCCGGTGAATGTTTCCGGCTCAGTCCCGTAAAGACCTATGCCGTCCTGCTGAACAGTCATCTGGGCCACTACCGGCAGGTCGCATATTTCCCTGACCGCCCTCAGCGCCTGATGAATTTCATTGAGATCCGCGAATGTCTCAAGGATAAAGAGGTCTACTCCGCCCTTCAGCAGGGCTTCAGCCTGTTCACCAAAGGCTTCAGCCGCTTCCTGGTTGGAGGTGGGCCCCCATGGCTCTATCTTTATACCCAGGGGGCCGATGGCGCCCGCTACCAGGGCGGAGCCGGAAGAAGCCTCGCTGGCAATCTCTGCGCCCCGGAGATTTATCTCCTCCATTCTGTCTTCAATCCCGAAGTATTTAAGTTTATAGCGGTTGGCACCGAAAGTGTTGGTCTCTATGATATCCGAACCGGCTGCTATATACTCCCGGTGTATCCTTTCGACCATTTCCGGCTTGGTAAGATTTACCTCGTCAAAGCATCTGTTTATGAAGATTCCTCTTTCGTATAACATCGTTCCCATGGCTCCGTCGAAGAGAACCACTCCATCGTCCAGCATCTCCTTTAATCCTCTGTTCATTTACCTGTCCCCTTGCCCCGTTAAAATAAGAACCGGCCCGTCAGTTCCAGCTTGCATCCAGCCGGCAACTATTTTAGTATACCTATTACATAAAGTAAAAGTAATTCCATGCCTTAATAGAAAGAGATGAAATGCGCTGGTCCGAAAGCTGCATACCCACACTCAAGGAAGACCCCAGGGAAGCTGAAATACCCAGTCATAAACTGATGCTCAGAGCGGGTCTTATAAAGAAACTAACGGCAGGAGTTTACACATTTCTGCCTCTCGGTTTCAAAGTCCTGAAAAAGATCGAGAATATAATCCGGGAAGAAATGGATTCGGCGGGCTGCCAGGAAGTGCTGATGCCTGTAATGCACCCGATTGAAATCTATGAGGAAAGCGGAAGGATAAAATCTTTCGGCCCCGAACTTTTCAAGCTGCATGATTCAAGAAACCGGCTTTTTGCGCTCGGTCCCACACATGAGGAAGTTATCACCCGTATTGCCAGAGAAGACATGCAGAGCTACCGGGACCTGCCTCAGTCTATTTACCAGATACTGATAAAATTCCGGGATGAGATCAGGCCACGCTACGGGGTTATCAGAGCCAGGGAATTCATAATGAAGGATGCTTACAGCTTTCATGCCGACGATAAATCTCTGGATGGTACCTACAGAAAGATGGAAAGCGCCTACCGGAATATTATAGAGAGGTGCGGGCTGGAATACAGGATAGTTGAGGCCGAGTCAGGATATATAGGCGGAAACGAATCGCATGAGTTCATGGTTCTTGCCGAGAATGGAGAGGATGAGATTCTCAGCTGCGGATGCGGCTACTCTGTTAACCTTGAGAAGGCTTCCGCGGCTCTTTCTGCCGATGTGAAAGGGGAGGGTACTCTGGAAGCTATGGAAGAGGTCAGTACACCGGGGGCCAGCACAGTGGCTGAGGTAAGTGATTTTCTGGAGGTTAAAAGCTCCGGAATAGTGAAGACCCTTCTATACCGCGCCGGTGACAGGGATATTGCCGTTCTGATCCCGGGAGACCGGGAAATCAACGATATCAAGCTTTCTGCGCTTTTCGAAGGAGAAGATATCAGATTTCTTGAGCCGGATGAGATTGAAGATGCTACCGGAGGACCCCAGGGTTTCTCAGGACCGGTTGGGCTGAACGATCAGATAGAAATCATAGCTGACCGCCTGTTAGAGGGGTTCGGAAGTATGATTGTGGGAGCGAACCGCGCGGACACCCATATAATTAATGCGGTGGCCGGAAGGGATTTTGAGGTAGACCGCTACGAATACCTGGCCATGGCAAGAGAAGGAGACCAGTGCCCGAATTGCGACAGCAGGCTCAGTGTCAACAAGGGAATTGAAGTAGGGCATATTTTCAAGCTGGGAACCAAGTATTCCAGCGCTATGGATGCCACATTCCTCGATAGTGACGGCAAGGGAAAACATTTCATCATGGGCTGCTATGGATTTGGAGTCAGCAGGATGATAGCGGCTGCCATCGAACAGAATTATGATCGTGCCGGAATAATCTGGCCCAGGGAGATAACTCCCCTTAATGTAATTATTCTGCCGGTTAACTCAAAAGACAGGGAACTTATGGATGCCGCGGAAAAGCTTGAGAGTGAGCTGCTTGAAATGGGGATGGAGATCCTGATAGATGACAGGGACCTGAGCCCGGGGGTAAAATTCAAGGACTCCGAGCTTATCGGGATACCGCTCAGGATAACGGTAGGCAATAAACTCCGGGAGGGAAAGGTGGAAATTCTCTACCGGGAGAGCATGGAAGTTATAGAAGTTCCGCTGGAAGAGGCATCCGCCGTAGTAAAGAAATACTATTCGGACTGAAAGATGGCTTATTCCCCTTTTATGGAATGAAGAGAGAGAGGGGGCTAATCGAGATTTCTGGAGAGCCTTGATTTCAGACGGGCACTCTTCCTGCTGTGGAAAATACCCTTCCTGACGGCTTTATCCAGAACAGAGAAAAGGTGCGACAGGCGTTCTTTCCGTTCTGACGGATCCTCCAGCGCTCTGAAATCTTTCAGGGTCCTGCTGACGTAGCTTCTGTAGGATTTATTCAACTTGCGCCTGTACTCGTTCTGACGCATCCTCTTGTAACACGATTTATGCTCTGGCATTATCAACACCTCCAGTGTTGCGGTATAATAATAGAAGGGAACTTCCTTGTCAAGCAAAGATAGCATGAGATTACTGGAAAAAAGCTCCGGTATCCCGGAGCTTCCCGGAGTATACCTCATGAAGGACAGCGGCGGGAGGATAATATACGTAGGAAAGGCAAAGAATCTGAAGAAGAGGGTGAAAAGCTATTTCCGGCCGGCTGGAGCCACGGACCCTAAAACAGAAATTCTCAGGGAGCATATCCGGGACATTGATTACGTAACCACAGAGAATGAGATGGAGGCCCTGGTTCTCGAATGCAACTTCATCAGGGAGAACCGGCCAGCGTACAACGTTAAACTGAAGGGTGGAAAGAAATATCCATATTTAAAACTGACCACCAGTACGGATTTTCCAAGGATCATGCTGGTCAGAGAAGTTATTAATGACGGATCTGAATATTTCGGACCATACACCGACGCAGCCGCGGTGCGGAGGACATTGAGTCTGATAGGTAATATATTCAGACTCAGAAGGTGTTCCCAGAGAAAGTTCGATATGCACGATTCAAGGGAATGTCTCTACTACCAGATCGGAAAATGCTCAGCACCATGCACCGGCAAGATAACCAGGAAGGAGTATCAGAGACTGGTCCGGGAAGTACGCCTGTTCCTCAAGGGAAAAACCGGCAGATTGACTTCGGAGCTGAGAAGGAGAATGAACCGGCTTTCCTCCAGGAAAGAGTACGAAAAGGCCGCGGTTATAAGAGACCAGATAAGATCGATTGAAAAGATCTCTGAGAAACAGCTGGCGATAGACCCGGGAGGGTCGGATGAGGATATAGCGGCGGTAGCCCGGGAGAAAAATTCGTTCTGTGCTGTCCTGATGAAGGTGAGAGAGGGCAGGATACTCAGCTCAGAAACGTTCTTCCTCCCATCTCAAGGTGAGAATGACCTGAATGAAGTTACTGGAATGTTTCTTCAGCTCTATTACCACACGGCAACTGACATTCCGGGAAGAATATATGTAGATCGGCAGCCTGTTGATAGGGAGCTGATCCAGGAGTGGCTCAGTGAGAAGAGAGGAGCCGGAACCAGAATAATGGTTCCCAGAAGGGGCAGAAGAAAGAGGATGGTTGAGCTGGTAAGAAGAAACGCCTCGGTGAAGCTTCTGGACAGCAGGGGAAGGGTAGTTAAGGAGACAGAAATTCTGGAGAAGGTCAAGAACCGCCTTAACCTTCCAGCCACCCCCCTTAAAGCGGAGGCGTATGATATTTCGAACATATCGGGGATGGAAGCGGTAGGTTCCATGGTATCGTTCAGGAATGGGGAGCCATACAGGAAGGGTTACCGAAGGTTCAGAATACGTATCTCTGAAGGCCCTGACGATTTTGCCATGATATCGGAAGTGATCAGCAGGAGATTCAGGAATCTCAGCGATATGCCGGCACCCGATCTGATACTTATAGATGGTGGAAAAGGGCAGGTAAGCTCCGCGGTGTCAGCCCTGGAAGGAAGGGAGATATTCAATCTGCCTGTGGTGGGGCTGGCCAAGAAGAAGGAAGAAGTCTATATACCGAGCAGCAGGGAACCGCTGAAGTTACCGGCAGGCAGCGAAACACTCAGGTTTCTTCAGAGGATGAGAGATGAAGCCCACCGCTTCGCTGTGGAATACCACAGGAAACTCAGGCTGAAGAAGATATCTGATTCCGTTCTGGATGATATCCCCGGCATTGGGGAGCAGAGAAAGGTCCTTCTACTTCTGGAATTCGGCTCGATAGATAATATCAGGAAAAGTTCAGCGGATGAGATCAGCTCTGTGCCTGGAATTGGAAGGAAGCTGGCCATGCGGGTAAAATTTGAGCTGGAGAAGAATGATGAAGATTAAGGAGCTGGAGAGAACCATTGAAGGCTACATCGACTACCTGATAATAGAGCGGGGTTTAAGTGACACCACAGTTGAAGCATACAGATACGACCTGATGCTATACTTTAAGTATATTTCAGGGCTGGGAGAGCAGATCGGGGAACCGTTTACTCTGGATATATTGCTTCGCTTCATTGATAGTATCAGAACAGGAAGGTCCCCATCTTCCAGGGCCAGGATTCTAAGTGCGGTCAAGGGATTCCACCGTTACCTGTACCGTGAGGGGGTAACCGAAAAGATGGAAACAGACCAGCTGGCATCACCAAGACTCAGGAAAAAGATCCCCTTTGTGCTCTCTCACCGGGAGATAAATGACCTGATAGAGCAGCCGGACAGTTCAGTAACAGGAATAAGGGACGGTACTATTATGGAGGTTGCCTATTCGACCGGTATGAGGGTATCCGAGTTGAGCAACCTTAAGTACGAGGTGATCAATTTTGATGAATCGCTTATCAGGGTGACCGGAAAGGGCAACAAACAGAGACTGGTCCCCTTTGGCAGGAAAGCTATGAAAGCACTCAGGAAATACGGGGAATTATCCAGGCCGGAACTTGCGGGAGAGAAAAACTCTCCATTTGTTTTTCTCAATTACAGGGGAGGACAGCTATCCAGGGTAAGTATCTGGAAAATCATAAAGAAATACGCTTCCAGGCAGGGCCTTCCGGGAGATGTTACACCACATACCTTCAGGCATACCTTCGCCACACATCTTATAGAGGGGGGGGCTGACCTGAGGGTGGTCCAGGAACTGCTTGGCCACTCCAGCATATCAACCACCCAGATATATACCCGTCTTGATATGGACTACCTTATGGAGGTGCACCGGACTTTTCATCCCCGTGGGTAAAAACTCCCCCGGGGGCAGGATGCAGTGGATAAGATCTAAGTATCACCGGCGGTCTAATCAATTTCAAATATGTGATGATGGGAACTGATTTTCGGTCACAGCGGGTAAATTCTCTCATCTGACAGGGAAAGTAAATGGGAAAATTCCACAATTTAGTATTAAGTTGACATAGGGGACATCTTAAAGTAGGATTTCATGAACGGAAGTGCCTGCACTTTGGCTGCTGAGCAGTATATTAAGATCTGAGTCTGGAGAAATATGGTTTATCTGGTAAAACTGGATCATTTCGAGGGGCCCCTGGACCTTCTGCTGCACCTTATCAGGCGCGATAAACTTGATATATACGACATCCCCATTTCCCACATTACACACGAATACCTGTCCTATATTGATATCATGAAAGAGATGGACCTCGATATAGCGGGAGAATTTTTTGTTATGGCGGCTACCCTGATGAGGATAAAGGCAAAGATGCTCCTGCCCAGGAGGGAGGAAGAGGAGGAGGAAGAGGACCCCCGGGAAGAGCTGGTCAGGAACCTGCTGGAGTACAGGAAGTTCAAGAAGGCGGCAGAACACCTGGCAGGCAGGGAGGAAGAGATGAGGAAGGTCTACCGGAGGCCCGCCCCGGATACAGCGGAGGAGCTGAGAGAAGAACCTGAATCGATTGACCTATCGATATTCGACCTGATGGACGCTTTCAGAAATATACTGGATGATCTCAAGAAAGAGGTCTCCTTCAGTGTAATAGGGGAGCAGTACTCAGTTGAGGATAAACTTCAACTTCTCCGTGAGCGCGTCAGCAGAAAGTCGGAAATACTCTTCACTGAGATGTTCGAAGGCCAGAGCAGCAGGGCGGAGCTGATAGTCACATTTATTGCACTGCTTGAATTGATTCGAAGCGGAACACTTTTAGCTAGACCGATGAAGGAAAACATGGATATATGGATATACAGAAAGCCTGAAAATGCCGGGGAGATTTATGGATAACAGTGCAGATCAAGGAACCGGTCGTTTACTGGAAAGGCAGGTCGAAGCCCTCCTCTTCGCGTCAGATCTGCCCCTTAAACCTGAAAAGATAAAGGAACTGACCTCAGCCAACTCGAACGGCGAAGTGAGGGAAGCTGTGAGCTCTCTCTCGGAATTCTACAACAAAGAGGACAGGAGTTTCGAAATAGTGGAACTGGCCGGGGGATACCAGATAGTTACTCTCCCCGAGTATTCGGAAATAATAAAATCTCTATATAAGAACAGGCGTAAAAGCAGGCTGTCCAGAGCGGCGCTTGAAACCCTGGCCATTATCGCATACAAGCAGCCGGTGAGCAGGGCACAGATCGAGGCGGTAAGGGGAGTAAACTCAGGTGGAGTGCTCTCTACCCTGACTGAGAGAGAACTGATCAGAGTCTCCGGTAGAGGAGAATCCCTTGGTAAACCTTTCCTGTATTCCACTACCAGGCAGTTCCTCGAATATCTGGGATTGAAGAATTACAATGACCTTCCATCAATAGATGAATTTGCAAGCGAGGGTGAAGCTATCAGGCTTCTGGAGTCCAGGATAGAAGAGAACAGCCCTGATGAGAAAGCTGGAGATGAAAAGGAAGGGGAGGCTGAAGTAATAACCGCGGAAAAAGATGAATGAACGGATGATCAGGATCAACCGGTACCTGGCGGGTAGCGGGCTGGGTTCACGGCGAAAATGTGAAAAATATGTCCTGGAAGGAAAAGTAAGGGTAAACGGAAAGGAAATATCCGACCTGGCTTTCAAGGTGAACCCCGGAAAGGACGATGTAACTGTATGCGGCGAAAGGGTATTCTATAATGAAAAGAGCACAGTGCTGGTAATGAATAAACCTGCGGGGATTGTCTGTTCGGTATCGGATGAGCTGGGCAGAAGGACGGTGATAGATCTGACCAGGGAGAAAGGGTATAATCAGCGGCTATTTCCAGTTGGGCGCCTCGATATGGATACCACCGGGATCCTTCTCATTACCAATGACGGTAAACTGACCAACAGAATGATTCATCCCCGTTATCATGTCAAGAAGGTCTACAGGGTAAGGGTACAGGGTAATATAAGCGGCAGTACGGTCTCGACTCTGGAATCGGGAGTTGATATAGGAGGATATATCACCAGCCCCTGCAGTGTTAGGATTATCGAAAGCGGAAGAGGATATACAGAGCTGGAAATAGCCATAAGTGAAGGGAAAAAGAGACAGATCAAGAGGATGTTCTTGTCTTGCGGCCATCCCGTTATTAAACTTCACAGGAAGAGTATCGGAGGTCTGAGCTTTAAGGATCTCGATACAGGGGAAGTAAGACCGCTGAGCAGGGACGAAGAAAGGCTCTTGAGGAAACGGATCGGTTTAGACTAGAAGGAGTTTGTTGAGATGGATTTCAAGTCTTTAATGCGGCCACACATGAAGGATATCAGCCCGTATATTCCAGGTAAGCCAATAGAGGAGGTAAGAAGGGAGCTTGATATTGAGGGTGAGATAATAAAGCTGGCATCAAATGAAAATCCCTATCCTCCCATACCGGAAATACTGCGGGCAATTCAGGAAGAGAGCGGGAAGATAAACCGATATCCCAATTCAGGTTCACACTACCTCTGTAACGATATCGCCGGGCATATAGGGATAGAATCCTCAAGGATATTCGTAGGGAACGGATCGAACGAGATTCTTGACCTGCTGGTAAGGGGATTCGTTAATCCGGATGAAGAAGTTATTATACCTTACCCCAGTTTCATAGCCTATCCCCTGATCATACATCTGGCAGGGGTCAAGGAGGTCAAGGTTCCTCTGAAAGACTACCGGCTCGATCTGAAGGCGATGAAGGAGAAAATTACCGGAAAAACGAAAATGGTATTTATATGCAATCCCAACAATCCGACCGCCACTTATGTTAGCGGGGAAGAGGTTGCTCAGTTTATGGACGGCATCAGGGATGATATACTGGTGGTTTTCGATGAGGCATACTATGAATATGTTACCGCAGAGGACTATCCGCAGACAGTGCAGCTTCTGGAAAGCAATGAAAATATAGTGATCCTGAGGACTTTCTCAAAGGTCTACTCTCTCTCCGGGTTGAGAGTCGGTTATTCAATATCCGATCCGGAACTGGTAACATGCCTGCATATGGTTCGACAGCCCTTCAATGTTAACCGGATCGCACAGGCAGGCGCCCGCGCCGCGCTGAAGTATTCCGGAATGCTTGAGGAGAGGGTAGGGGAGAATGCCCGGCAGCTGAAGCTGGTATCGGACGAGCTCAGAAAATATGGATTCACCGTTCCGGAATCACAGACCAATTTCATTCTTGCCATACCCCCGGAGGGGATGGTCAGGGATCTGGTAGGAAAATTGTTGTCCAGGGGGGTTATCGTAAGGGGTATGAGCCCATTCGGCCTGGGATCTGAGGCTATCAGGGTTACCATCGGAACCCCGGATGAAAACAGCAGGTTTCTGCGTGAGCTGAGAGAAATTATTTCCTGAAATCACTCGCTGATTAAATGAACTTGACTGCGGATTCCAACATGATTTTTGAGAATATGATTATAACTCTTGACGGGACTGCCGGCTCCGGCAAGAGTACCACCGCTTCAATTCTGGCCAGGCGTCTGGGCATGAAATATCTCAATACCGGCTCGATGTACCGGGCGGTAACCTACGCTGTCCTGAAAGAGGGTATCGACCCGGAAGATGAAGATAAGGTATCAGAGCTGGCCGGGAAGATAGATCTTGAACTGGAAGAGGTTAATGGCGAAAGGGTACTCTTTCTTGAAGGGCGCAATATTGAGAAGGAAATCAGGGAGGGTGATGTATCGGCGGCTGTTTCCCCG
>WJIX01000276.1 GCA_014730075.1 bacterium
CCTCGGATTCAAGAATCCTGTCCAGCCGGTGGATATCCCCGTACTTCCTGCGGTAGGCCTTCCAGTCAAACTCCTCCAGCCGGTCATAACCCTCGAACTGGCTTATTATGCCATCCCCGTGGAACGGTACCCGCAGCCTCCTGCTGATATGCTCCCATTCTTCCAGCTCCTGTTCGGTCACCGACATGCTCTCCATCACCATCCCCTTCCGCTGGCCGGTGAGCTGATCCAGGGCATCCAGGGTCCTTCTGAGCACCCAGGCCGCCATTACGTTGGTATACGCGTTGTTATCTATACCAGGCTGCTCAGCGTCCGGATAGCTGTCATGAAATTCATCGGGCCCCATCACCCCCAGTATCTCATATCGTTCGGTGGAACTGTCGAATTCCACCATGCTGGCCCAGAAGCGTGAAATCAGGATCATCAGCTCACAGCCGTAATAGGAGAGAAAATCCCTGTCCCCGGTCACCTGGTAGTACTGCCAGACATTATATGCCACCGCTATATTTATGTGGCGTTGCAGCTGGGAGTTGTCCGGTATCCAGCGCCCCGAATCGGGGTTCAGATGAAGGGTCTGGGCCTGCTCTTCCCCGTTGCTACCGCTCTGCCAGGGGAACATCGCGCCGGCCTGCCCCGCCTCCCTGGCCGCCCACCGGGCCCTGGGAAGGCGGTTATACCGGTACATCAGAAGAGCGCGGGTAATATCGGGGATCCGCAGGTTCAGCAGGGGAAATATGAAGAGCTCGTCCCACATGATCAGCCCCCGGTAGGCCTCCCCGTGAAGCCCCCTGGGAGGGACACCCGCATCCATACCTATGGTATTGGGAGATACCGTCTGGAGCAGATGGAATATATGGAGATTCAGTATCTGCTGTATACGCGAGGTCCTGGCCTGCACCCTGATACGCCAGCGTTCCCACAGGTGGCTCCAGGAAATTATATGCCGGCTCAAAAGCTCCTCGAAGCCAGCGGCATGCCTGAGCGCCTCCAGCGCCTCCGGAAGGCATTCCGATATGGCGGGATTCTTTGAGTTATAAATAGCTGCCGTCTTCTCCACTCTTATCGATTTCCCCTCTTCTGCCTCCAGTTCGAAAAACTGGGCTACATACCCATCCTCTCTTTCGGTAACTGGCTCCGGACTCTCATCCGCTCCTTCCAGGAAAACCTCTGTCCTGGCAGCCAGGGCGATCCGGATATGAGACTGGACCGTTTCAACCTGGAGCCAGATGAAGCGATCCCCGACGGTTCCCGCCCCCAGCTGCTCCAGGTGCAGATTGTTCAGGTCCTGGTAACGCTCCACCTGTCCGTTTTCAACCCTGCCGTCCAGCGCGGAGCGTACCCGGACGGAGCCTGACCAGTTCTCCGGCAGGATGGATAGCTCCAGGGTTGCCAGGTGCCGGTAGCTCATATGAACAAACCGTCTCTCAGACAGCCTGGTGCGCCGCTTCTCTGAATCCTCGAAATAGATATCCCTGTGAAGTATCCCTTTCTTCATATCCAGTTTCTGGCGGTATTCAATTATATTTACTGAATCCAGGCTGAACCATTCTCCCTCTTCGATACTGAAGCTGAGAGGAAGCCAGTTCGGAACATTGACCAGAGATTCGTTCTCGATAGTTCTTCCGGATACCTCGCTCTCCAGAGAGTTATACAATCCGGCCACGTAAGTACCCGGATAGTGATATTCGCCGGCCCGCGATTCGGGAGCCGCCGCCCTGGTCACAAAGTAACCGTTTCCCAGGGCGCATAGAGATTCCCGGAGCTTCTCGCTCTCCGGCTGGTAACCATTATAGGTGAGAGACCACCTTTCAACCGATCCCTCCCGCTCAGCTACCCTGAGCAGCTCCTCAAGAAAAGATGCCACCTCTTCGGTATCCTGGAGCCTGTAGTCAGCAGCGGTTCTCTTATCATCCCTTCCCACCACCACCCCGATCCCGAAACCGGAGATCGCGCGGAAGGCATCCTCGTCGGTGGTGTCATCTCCGATATAGACCGGGACATCCCGCCGGCTGTCACCGTCGGTCTTCTCCAGCAGGTATAGCAGGGCCTCCCCCTTGTTCCAGTCTGTATGCGGGCGAAGTTCAAAAATCTTCTTACCCCCGGTCTTATCCAGAGAGGGAAAACTGCCGGCTATCTGATCAACCAGCTTCTCCAGCTGCGGCAGAATTTCAACGGAAGCCTGCCGGTAATGAACGGCCAGGGCAAAAGGTTTCCGTTCCAGCCTGACCCCGGAATATTTTCGGACAGCTTCCCCAAGCTGCCTCTCCGCCCGGTCCAGCTCCTTCAGGTATTTCTCCCCCGATTCTCTCTGAATCGCACCCTCCGGTCCATCTATGTTGAATCCGTGGCTCCCCGCGTAGGTCAGCCCTTCCAGGCCGACCAGGTTCCTGACATCTTCAAGGGCCCTTCCAGTCATGATTACCACGGTCCGGTAATCCGACAGCTTCTTGATCAGCCACCTGGTTTTTTCGGGAAGAAATGCCCTGGAGGGATCCTCAACTATAGGGGCCAGGGTCCCGTCGTAGTCAAGAAATATTGCAGTCCTTCCCTTACGAAGCCGGCTGATTATCTCATCTTTCCGGTCCAGGGCTGACGGCAGCGAGCTGAGCTTTCTCTGCTTCATTCTATCCGCTCCTTATCTCTGACAGATCCCCAACTACCATATCCGCGCTTTCTCTCAGTCCCGGATTCTTGCCCGACCTGTCTATCCCGATAACCAGGCCGAATCCTCCGGCTCTACCCGCTTCCACCCCGGAGATGGCATCCTCTATTACCATGCACCTCTGTGGATCGACTCCCAGGCGCCTGGCCGCCTCCAGAAAGATATCGGGCTCAGGCTTTCCCCTGATATCGTCTTCAGCCATATCCATGCCGTCCACCACCACGGGGAACAGCCCCCGCACGCCGGCGGCATCCAGAACAGCCCGGGCATTGCGGCTGGACGATATAACCGCTATATGCTTATTCCGTTTCTTCATGAGTTTGACAAAATCCACACTGGACTGATAGACCTCTACCCCTTCCTTTTCCAGGTGCTCCAGGAAGTAGTTGTTTTTCCGGTTACCCAGGCCGCATACCGTTTCCCTCTCCGGAGGATCTTCCGGGCTTCCGTATGGCAGGTCGATCCCCCTGGATTGGAG
The DNA here is from genome assembly GCA_014730075.1 of bacterium. Lineage (GTDB taxonomy): Bacteria > Krumholzibacteriota > Krumholzibacteriia > Krumholzibacteriales > WJIX01 > WJIX01. The sequence goes on from WJIX01000276.1 coordinate 3,141, forward strand.
GAAACTGCTGACCCCATCATAGCGTGGCTTGCCGTCCACGTAACGGTAGTAATCCTGGTGGTCATCGAAGGGAAGATAATCCCTGCCATCCTTCCCGGATCTTTCCGTGAGGTAATGATCGAACATCTTCTTCCAGGCCACCGCGTGGGCCCTGGCAGTCCTTGTTATGACACCGTCCATATCCATAATGGCGGCATCATAACCGCCCAGCTTTATTACAGTATCCTGCCCGCTCAAATCTGTTTCCTTCCCGTCTGGAATTACATGAATTATTCAGAGCTTTAATACCACTATAGAGTATTCAGCCAATAATAAAAGGAATAATCCTGTTGTTGAATCGATCCGTTTCTGAAGATATCGCTCAGCCACCCTCATAAGCGACAAAACCCCTATTCCATTTGACTATGTTAATAATTCGCCGAATAACTTGAGGTAATCCGAATACAGGGGCAATCTTCCGGGAAACTCCACTCCCCTTTGTGATTGACAGCTCTCTTACGTTAATCTATAATCCGCCGTTGGAACGCTTTTGAGGGAATTATGCCGGCAGCGAAGGGCCCCGGCCCGTACGGTGTGCTGGGATTAACGGGGGGGTTAATCACCCCGGCCGGCAGGAAAGATCCTGAGGATCATCGCTTTAAGCGGAAAGGGGTTTTAGGATGAAGATTACGGCAAAATGTCTTCTGGGATTGTTAATAATTACCGCTCTCTGCTCCACTGCCGTAAAAGCAGAGGAAGAGACCGGAATTAAATTCCGGGTGATAGTGGGAGAGTTCGAGGACAAATCGCAGCATAGCTGGTACCACGGGCCGCCTCCAGGTACCGGAATGGCTGACATGCTCATTACCGCCCTGGTAAAGAGCGGCAAATTCAGGGTCTTCGAGAGGGCGGCGCTTAATGAGCTCCTGGATGAGAAGCAGCTCAGCATGTCAGACCTGGCTAACCCCAGCGCCAGCGCCGAGCAGAAGCTGGAGATCGGGGACATCCTGGTAAAGGCGACTATTACCGAATTCGGTTACAAGGAGAGCAAGGCCGGCGGGGCATTGAGCAGGCTCAGCAGCAGGGCCAGCGTGGGGACCTACAACGGACGGGTGGCAGTGGATATGCGCCTTATCGATATCGGCACCAGCGAAGTCCTCTGGGCCGACCAGGTGGCCAAGGAGGAGAAATCCCGCTCCCTGGGACTCTCCACCAGCGAGTTCAGCTTCGGGGACCAGAAGAGGTTCGACGACCATGTGGTGGGCAAGGCCACCCGCAAGGTCATCAACGCGGTAGTGGAAAAGCTGGAAGATCAGGTCAAGAACCGGCCCTGGGAGGGGCTGCTTATCACCGCTGACGACCTTCTGTTCATTGACGGCGGGAGCGAGCTGGGACTCAAGCCGGGTATGGTATTCGAGATCAAGCGTAAGACCAAAGAGGTTAAGCATCCCCGGACAGGCAAGGTGCTGAAGGTGCTATACGACAATGTTGGAACGGTAAAAGCCACAGATGTGGAAGAAGGGATCACCACCGTGGAGGTGGTGAAGGGAAGCGGATTCAAGACCGGAGACCGGGTAAGCCTCAAGAAGTAGCTGAGAGCTGAACGCCATATTAAAGAGTTGAGAACTGCCGGGGCGGGCCGGTTACCCTGCCGGAGGAAGCGCTATCCCTTGACCAGCGGTTTCCAGTCCGCTTTTTCAACGTCCAGCCCGGAGGCGAACCTCCTGGAGATCTCCCAGGTTATTTCCTTCATCTCCCTGTTCTCCTCACGGCCCAGCGGCACCGCTCCCCCGGCGAACTGCTCGTGTCCGCCCGCCATCCTCTCATCCGGGACCAGCGACTTTATCAACTCCCCCGCATCTCCGTTCTTATGGGTGGTGCGCATGGAGAGGATCAGGTCATCCCGGTAACGGCCGGTGCAGAGTACCCAGGTATGCCTCTGAAGCCGGAGCAGGAAATCAGCGAACTCCGCCACCATTTCGGGATAGGGAACATCCTCCAGGTGGGAGACCATAATGTGCCGGTAGGTATAGGTATGCTTCAGGGCCTGGATCAGGTTCTGGAAGTAATTCCTGGGCAGGACGGGATGAACGATTCTTGAGATGTACTTCATATTGGCACGGGGAAACAGCTGGAGGTAGGCTTCGATATCCCGTTTTCCCGCCTTTCTTCCCAGGTCCTGGGTTTCGCTCCTGATTGCGTATACCAGAGCGGTTGCCAGGTGGGTGGATATTTTCTCGCCGATAGTCTGAAGAAGCTCATAGATCATCACCGCGGTTGCTCCCACAGAGGTATCAATCCATACCCCTTCGGTTCTCCCCTCCTGCTTCACCGGGTGGTGATCGATTATCAGATGGCAGTACATTTCGCTGTCCAGGGCCAGATTTTTCTGGGTGGGCTGAGCGTCCACCATGGCGATCCGGTCATAGGCCGAAAGCTTGATCCGCTCCATCTTCTTCAGTGGTATATCCAGGACCTTGACCATGGTTCTGTTCTCGGCCCTTCCTATCAGGCCACCGTAGGCTATCGATACATCCAGGCCGTACCGTTTCTCCAGAAAGAACTTCAATCCCATCCCGCTGGCCATGGCATCCGGGTCGGGAAAGCTGTGAAGGGCTATCAGGCAGCTTGACTGCCCCCTGAAGATCGAGTCGAGTTCATTATTCAATTTTTCCGCATTCATGATGGCAATAGGATAAGAGATTGGAGCGTGGCATGCAACTGATTAAATACCGCTGCTGTAATAAGGATCAGTTTCCGGAGAGAAGCTCTATCAGCCGCCCCGCCACCCGGTCCAGCGATTCATAACAGTCCCCCTGGTTGGCGCAGACAAACACCGCAAACCCCCTATTGGGGGCGATCCATACCACCGAATAATTCCAACCGTTGCTCCCGGCGTGCTGAAGAACGGCGCCCCCGCCCCAGTCCCTCTCCAGCACAACCCAGCCCAGGGCGTAATTGTCTCCACGAGAGCGGTGGAGCTGGCGATAGCTGTCCGCACTCAGGTAACCGGCCCCTCCCTCTTCTCCCACCAGATGGGAGCGGATAAATCTGGCCCAGTCCCTGAGGCTGCAGCGCACGCAGCCAGCCGGGCATATGGCAGGGTAGTCGTTGAGCGGCCTTTTCCATCTCGATACCGGAGTGCCGTCCGGATGGTGAGGCCAGATAATTCTCTCCTCGTCGAAATCGACTTCCCCTTCGAACCTGGTGCCCTCCATGCCAAGCGGTTCAAATAGACGCTGGTGCATAATATCTTCGAATTCGCCTTCTTCAACCTTCTCGATCATAAGGCCGGCCAGGGAGTAGCCGAAATTGGAGTAATGGTACTCCTTCCCGGGCGCCGATTCGAGCCTGGTGCCGGGGACCTGGCGAAGAACCGCTTCCCTCTGCTCTCTGGGACCCCGAAGAAGGAGGGATAGAAGATCGGGACCGGGGTCATAGGGCAGCCCGGAACGGTGAGAGAGAAGCTGTTCCAAGGTTATCCCCCCCTTGACCGGTCCCAGCCGGCCAGAGATTTCAGGAAAAAGCTCCGCAAGAGTGCTGTTCCATCTCAGGCTGCCATCTTTCACCGCCCGTGCAGCCAGAGTGGCTGTCATCGCCTTGGTGCAGGAGCCGATATGCCACAGGTCGGTTACCCTTACCGGAATACCGCTTCCAGCCCTGTTATAACCGCAAACTGCAACTGCCGGATCGCCTTCTACGGTAACTATACCCGCGCCCATTCCCACGATACGGTCATCCGAGGCAACCTCAGTGATGATATCCCTGATACCGGGATCTCCGCCGCCGGGTATCCTCCCGGTAGAATTATCTCTACAGCCGCAACAGATGTTGCAGGAAAGGGCCGAGATCAACGACAGGGAAAAAAGAAGCTTCCTGTAACTCATAATTGCATCCTCCCCGATCCTATCTGAGTTTAAATATTAGAGCCTCTATTTGTAAATAAGATTTACTTTCCGGACCAGCCCGGGGATTCGGCGATCTTCCCTGTGAAGGGGGGTCGGGCACGGGGTTTTTCCCGGCTTTATCCTTGTTCTTCGGGGAGATATGGTATTAAATGGAGAATATGAATAAAAGCACCAGGGGAATAAAAAGGTTTTTAAGAAGAGACCGGTTCAAATGGTACCTCTTCAGGGTGATCAAATCCCTCAGGGAGCCGTTCATAAGGGCTGAGGGCCCGACCGTACCAGTTCTCATCTTCGGCATGCAGCGCTCGGGAACCTCGATGCTCCTGATACTTTTCAACATGCATCCCCAGGTAAAGGTCTATTCCGAGCATCCCAACAGTAGCCTGTTCCAGAGGCACAGAATCAGGTCTATTGACTGCCTCAGGGAGCATATCGCCAAAACCAGGTATCCGTTCCTTGCCGCCAAACCTGTATGCGACAGCCACATGGCATCGGAAATCATGGACGGGCTGAGCGGAGCCAGAGCGCTGTGGGCTATCCGGGATTACAGGGATTCGGCGCTTTCTTCCATAAACCGATTTGCGTCCCCTGAACCGGTATTCGAATCAATCTGCAATGACCGTATCGGGGAGACAGGGTGGTTCGGAGAGGGAATACCCCAGGAGGATATCGAAATCCTGAAATCATTATATCGGGAAGAAAGAGAGCTCTCGCAATTCGATTTATCATGCCTGGTATGGTGGGCGCGCAACAGGTCATTTTTCCATCAGCGGCTTCAGGACAGAAAAGATGTAAAGGTGGTTTCATACGAGAAGCTGACCGGTGAGATCAACTATATTATCAGAGATATTTCCGGTTTTCTCGACCTGGATATTTCGGAGAAACAGATCGGGTTCATACACGGCAGAAGTGTAGGCAAGGGTCCATATCCGGAACTGGACAGCAGGGTAGGGAAAATGTGTGACCAGCTCTACCAGCAGCTTTGCGCCCTGGCCTGATAACCATACCATCCGGGCCTGCAGCCCACTTCCCTGTGGATGCGCTGTTCATCCTATGACAAGGCGGTTACATAATAATCAGATTCAAATTAAAAATCATCAGGGTTGAAGAATGAGCTTCGGAACCATATTGAATGGCACCGAAGAACCTGGCCGCAGGTAATTCTGGAGGAAAAAACATCATGCGGGAGAGGCCCTGGTTCTTTCTAACCATTATCCGCAGGCTGTTTTACGTTGACAGTTATGGTATAATATGAAAGAATCCGGTTGCTTGAATAATAGAATGAGCCGCCCCTGGTTATTCATTACGGAGTTGATGCCCCGGTGACAGAGCCCGTGAAAAGAGCAGATAACCTCTTTTCGCTGAGCAGGGCCGAACTGTTCAGGATAATTGCTGTTATCGCCCCTGCTGCATTCCTGAGGTTCTTCCGCATCGGGCAACAGAGCTACTGGGCCGACGAGGTTCAGTCTATCTGGCAGGTCAACGGCCACGCCGGGACTATTTTCAACAATATCGCAACCAATTTTCACGGTCCCCTCCACTTCACCCTGCTGCTGGGCTGGGGAAAACTGGGCGGATGGGAAGAAGGGTGGACCAGGTCCCTCTCCGCCCTGGCGGGGGTGGTTACCATCTGGCTCTTTTACCTCCTGGCCAGAAGGATTGCGGGCAGAAAGGCCGCTCTCTGGGCCATTATTCTGATGGCGGCATCGCCATTTCATATCTGGTACTCCCAGGAGGTCCGGAACTACGTCTTCCTTCACCTCTTTACAGTCCTCTCCATGCTCTTCTTCATGAAGGTAATGGAGCAGGAACGGGAGGAAGCTCCCCGATTCCGCGGCAGTGTGGGGATCTGGGCTGGCTATCTGGCAGCCTCCGCGGCGGCCCTTCTATGCAACCTGGCGGCCCTGTTCCTGTTCGCCGTTCAGGGAATATACGCCCTTATAGCAAGGCCGAGGCTGGCTCTGAAGCTGGTCATCCTGATGGCCGCTGTTTTCCTGGTTCTTCTTCCCTGGATAATGGAGATCGAGCTGGGATGGAGCATCGAACATATAAAATACGGAGATCCCCTTAGAAGAATCAACTTCCACCCGCTGGGAATCCCCTATACTTATCTGGTATTCAGCCTGGGTGAGAGTGTGGCCCCTCCCAGTGACGAAATGCACCGGGCGATGTCAATGGAGCTTTTCAAACCGTATCTTCCCTACCTGATTCTGGCCTTTATCACCTACGCCATTCTGATATTCAAGGGAGCACGCTCCTGGATTGATAATAGAAACAGGATCATAATGTTTTTGCTGTGGCTCCTGGTGCCGCTGATATTTGTCTCCGCCCTGGCGATTCTGAACCTGAAGGTCTTCCAGCCCAGGTACGCATCTGTAAGTTTCCCGGGATACCTGATACTGATAGCCGCTGGCCTGGCAGCCTGTGGCAGCCGGCTTCGCCGGGTACTGATTATATCCATTATAATATTGACCTTCTTCTCGCTTGATAACCACTATAATAACCCCCGTTACTGGAAACCGGATCTCCGTTCGGCGGTGGGCCTGATAAATCAGAAGAGCAGGGAGGGGGACGTTCTTGCCGTGTACTCGATCATGGAACCGGTGGAATTCTATTACCGCGGACCGGCAGATCTCACAGGGTTCTGGCCACTTCCCGGGACCAGGCAGTTCCGCGAGAGGAGCTCTGAACTGGCCAGGCGCTACCGGCGGGTATGGCTGCTCAGCAATTACGGCTGGTACCGGGACCCCGCCGGAACTATCCCGGAGGGATTCAATGACAGGTTCGAGCTGATAGAGAGGCATGAATACAACAAGGTGACGGTCCATCTTTTCCGCACCGGGGGGCAGAGATGAATCGTTTGCCGCGTATATTCAAACGGCACAGGTGGCTGGCAGGTATCCTTCTCATCTCCCTGATCATCCGGCTGGGGGCGGTTCTATCGATGCCGGCGGGTATTAACTGGAAGGACGGCCTGGAGTATGACAGCTTTGCCGCCAGCCTGGAAAATCATCACGCCTACCTAAATCAATACGGGGCCCCCTCGGCGTACCGGCCACCCGGCTACCCGGTCTTTCTTCTGCTGGCGGGGAGAAATCCGACCGTGGTAAGGATTCTCCAGTCCCTGCTCGGCGCGGTAACGGTACTGCTGGTATACCTTATCGCCATAAAACTGGCCGGCAGGGCCGAAGCGGTCCTGGCAGCAGCGGTCACCGCCGTCTATCCGCTGTACATATACTCGGCTGGGACTTACTACCCGGCGGTTCTTCTCAGTTCCCTGCTGCCTGCCGTATTCCTGCTCCTGATCAGCGCCAGAAGAACCGGGTCCGGAGGCAAGGCCCTGGCCGCCGGCTTCCTGGCCGGACTGATAGCCCTGACAAAGGGTTCCTTCCTTCCCGCTTTCGCCCTGGCGGCGGTATGGCTGGCAGCGGATAGGAATCGGCACCCGCAAGAAGTTTTAACCGAAGAAGCGAAGAGGGCAACCAGCCGGATTCGCCCCGCTCTTCTCTTTGTTATTCCGATCCTGATCCTTACCGGAATCTGGGGGTTCAGGAACTACCATGCTGTCGGCAGCTTCCGGCCCCTCTCCACCAACAGCGGGTATAATTTCTGGCTGGGCAACTACCCGGGGGTGAAGGCGGATACCGGGAACCGGAAGCTCCCCGGACAGAGGGAGCAGGAGCTGGCCATAAGGAGTTCGAACCGCGGAGAGGTGGAAACCGACCGGGCATTCCTTCGAAAGGGGTTCGAGCATGTCAGGGATAATCCGCGGCGGTTCGTTACCCTTTCCATATCCAAATTTCTGAACTTCTGGCGGCTTTACCCCTCACCGATGAGCAGAGAGCTGAAGCTTTGGGAGAAGCTGATCTCAGCCCTTTCATATGGCCCCGTACTGATTCTGGGGCTCTACTTCCTGTTCACCAGGATACGGCGAATGCCGGAAGCCCGTCTGATCCTGCTGATATTCATAGGTTATACTGCCGTTCACGCCCTGTTTATATCCAAGGTCCGTCTTCGTCTTCCCCTGGACACGCTTCTGATAATCTGCGGCGCCGCCGGGTTCTTCGACCTGGCAGGGCGGCTGGGGCTGCGAAGCCGCAGGTAGAACATGATGATCCCGATGATAATTGGTCGCCTGGTTTTGATCAGGGCTGGAATGAAATGGAGATACCAACTCTGACATGGCCGCCATTTCCGATACTGACCTCCGGTTGAACCGGATTCTGAATCTCCTTCCACACCGTTCCCGGATCTGCAGCGCCTGCCGCCGACCCTATAAGCGACCCGACAGCGGCACCGGCAAAGCCCAGCAGGAACCCGCCCTGAACAGGAGATAGCTCAAACCATCCCGACGACATCTCCTGACCGTCTGATTCAGAGTCATCATCGCTCATTCCGGCGAGAAGTCCAAATATGAATCCTCCCGCAAGTCCGTATACCGCTCCTCGCTTCATCCCGGCAATCATTCCTTCTTCTCTGCTGCGGGCAACCTCCTTCTCCAGCTTCAGGAGATCACGCCAGAGTACATTCCCCGGCACCGAACTCCCGGCGGTATGATACAGAAGGCTCTCTGAGCCGATCACATCAGCAATTACAACCCTCTCTCCGGCCCGGGTCCGTATCCTCAGCCTGTCTCCATAACTGATCGCACTCTCATCACCGGCAGCCCGGCTTCCAGAACTGCAGAAACGGAGGATAACGCCAACGAGGATAATACATTTTATTACTACATCTCCAGGCAATTTCTTTTCCTGATGCCAGATTTTTACAGATTCTGTAAGGTCCCGGGTATATTCAACCATATTTGAATATAACGAATACACTCTCCCTGGTCCAGTATCCCCGGGGATATATGCCGGAAAGCATGAATAAATATTATGTCCCGGAAGCCAGGCCGGACTATTTTATATATGCCCGTATATATGCCAGAAAATCATTGAACTGAATTACTATCTGGTGTATAATGACGGGGAAAATAGCGAACAGCACAGAACTCAGCCATCACAGCAGGTTTGCACCAGATCGTGGGAA
>WJIX01000277.1 GCA_014730075.1 bacterium
CGGTTGGCTCCCAGGTCCCAGATCTTGTTGTTATCCGGATCATCAGATATCTCCAGCCGGTAATAATCCATATCAGTAATCTGCTGATCAGTGGAGCCGTCTCGTGAGTACCTGACCGTACCGTTGTTTGTAAACGATGACGGGAAAATGGTCGAAGATGCCTTAGTATCAAAGGTGCCGAATTCTTCCAGGGTCACCACCGCACTGCTCCCCCAGCAATCCGAGGTGGTATAATTCTCCAGTTCGCCCCCCGCTTTGATGGTCAGCGGGCCGCACTCGAACTCTCCGCCTCCCATCGCGGTGCTTGTTACCACCTTCCCGCCGTTTTCTATATCCACCCCGCTCAGATTGATCCCGCGGCTGCTGGCATCACGGAAGGTCGCCTTGCCGTAAACGGTGACTGTTCCTACCGGAAGATGGTTGCCGGCGTCATAATCGCTGCGGAAGTGATGCGAACCGCTCCCGTCCATCATATGCAGCTCGCCGTTCTGACGTATGATAATATTCGGTAGGGGATTGCCGGTAAAGAAGCCGCTGGATGCCCATCGCCCTTCAATATCGTCAGCCTCCTCCAGCTCGAACAGTCCGCTCACTATCTCCAGGCTGTTCTGGATGCCCAGACGCATATCATTCCCAGCGGTCTGCAGCTTCCCTCCGCTCTTGTCCACTATCACATCCCGGAACGAAGTCGAACCTCCTGCAGTATCCCAGCCGCTTAGAGTCTGAACAGCTGAACCGGCGAATTTTATATATGCATTGCTGCTCGACCAGCCCGCTGAAAATACGCAGTGGCTGGTGCTGTAAATAGTCATATCGCCGTAAACGGTCAGTGTGCTGTTCGAATTCATATCAATCAGGGCATCATTTCCTCCGAAAGAGAGGTCCTTGCACATGGCGGAATTATCGTCAACTGAGATGGTATGCCCCGCATTGATCAGCACATTATCCATGCTGTCCGGTACCGCTCCGCCAACCCAGGTCGAGCCGCTGGTCCATGAACCGCTTCCTGCCGACTGAATGGCGCCTATGGCCGGGATACCTTCCATGTGAATATAGTACCGTGGAGAGTAGCTTATCAGCTCCGACAGGGTATAGGTAACGTAATCAACCTTCCATCCGGTAGAACTGCCCGCTGATTCCACGGTCAGCAGGGTTCCGTTCTCCAGGGTATCCACCGCCATCCTGACATGGCCGTGCCGGTGCACCGCGTCTCCAGGCTTGATCTGGTCCCAGTTTGAATAAGGAAGTGTAATAGGACCGTAGGCGGGGTCATCCATCTGCCGGGTGGAATAATCGCTGTCTGTCTTCCAGCAGCGGCACACAAACCCGGAGCAGTCTACTCCGCTGGCATAGTCACTGGACCCGCTGGTATGAATGTCGCCAGCGTAGTTACCCGCGGCTATACCGCTATCGTATTCGGAGAGCTCGTCCACCCCTCCGAATTTATAGGGAATATGCTGATTCTGGCCCACCACTATCCAGTCGGGTGTATCTACCAGGTCTCCGTCGGGGTCAGTTACCACCCCATCTGCAATATTGGCTGAGGAAGCGGTCCAGGTATGCTGAACGTATGTATCCGCCTTGCCGGTGGCTTCGGCCCTTGTGACGGTATCCGCCATCGCGCCACCCGGCATGGGCCGGGGATAGGTGCCGGTACCCGGGGATTCATCAGCCAGCATGTAATTATAATGAACTTCCCGGCGGAATTCGTCAGGGTATTCACCCCTGAAGAATCCACCTGTGAGGGGAACCTCCCATCTGAAAATATGTAGTCCGTCATTGGAGGAGATCATATGATAAAGGGTTCCATCCTCTGCCAGCTCCAAATCCCTGAATATCCGGGTATAATAATGAGTGGGGATCTCTATTGTTCCAAGATGTACGCCCTGCCGGTCAAGTATCCAGACCTCCCGCCTGACCTGAAGAGGCACGGCGCGCTCAACAAAATCGATATCCAGATAGATACGGCCCGAGCGGTCTGCCCCTATTATCCTTACGCACCCGAGATCGCCAGTGGAAACCGGCAGCTCCAGGCTCTTCACTGTATTGCCGGTCCTGTCACCTACCAGGATCCTCGCCCTGGATGACGACACCCTGACCGCCCTGTAGGAAGACCCTCCAGAAATGACGCCGGATCCTTCATCTTCCACGATAGCTCCCCGGGCAAGTCTGGAGATGGTACCGTCATGATTCAGTATCCTTACCTCACCTTTCTCGCTGAATATACCTTCAATGAGCGGAAGCGGATTATCACGGGATATAGTCGATTTCAGCCCCCCTTCTTCGATACGGATCAGCTGATTCCGGACCAGGAATACATGATCACCGCCGGAATCAATCAGGAAATCCCTGGAGAAACCAGGGGCTTCTATTCTTTGTGTGGAATTTCCATCAAGAAAAATTCTAATAGAACGGCCCACCGGATCCAGTATTGAAACCGCTCCGGTCTCAGGATCTACCCTGAAACTCTGGGGGCCGTAACGGCAATCAGGCTCGACCCGGAACCGCACCTCTGCGGCGGGATCATCGCCCCACGGCAGATGGAGTATTTCTCTGGGAAGGGTTTCAGCTGAAGGGGAAATAGTTAAAAAAAGGATTGAGATTATCAATACAATAAAGACACAGGGGGCTTTACTCATTGATGCTAACCTCCGGGTGTTGATGGGCAATGCGGGTCAACTCGCTGCAATGTCGTTATCATTATAACATATTATCAGAATCGTTACAATAAGAAACAGAGTGATATAAACGCCTATATTGTTAAAAATTATATGATTATACAGACATCCCCCCGAGGAAACGCAATTTCTCGAGGAAATCTCTCTGATATTGAGCAGGTGTACAAAGGGAACCCCCTTTTCCGACATCCTCGGTATAACTCCTTTGTTTTCATGGCTGCAGACGGTCATGGACTGGTGAAAGCCAGTAGGAATGGCGTAGGCATGGGGGCATCCTCCCAGACTTGACTGGTTTCCGCCTATATTTATCAGGAGGCCGATTCCGCGTTCGAGAAACAGCTCCGTTTTGGTCCTGATTGATTCTAACAAATTATCGGGCACATACAGACTGATTCCGGTTCTGCCTGCCGCTTTCTCCATCACTTCTATTCCATGTTCGCTCAACCCCCCTCCCGAATCATTCTCCGCCCCCCTGGTAACCAGAGAGGACCGGAACCGGAAGGAATCGTCCCGTCCCAGCCATGACTCAATATCTATCCAGGTTGCCTCCGGCTGGTTAGCCCCATAGGTCGAAGAACCCAATGATGATACAACTACCGCTTCCGCTCCAAGGACATGAAGGGCAGCCAGGGATGATATCGCCAGCGAAGGGAAAGAACCTGACAGGGTAATCCCCACGCTACTGGTAGAATCTATCCCCGCCTGCAGTAGCCACTTCACCATCAGGGCCGCAAAATCCGGTTCCGCAGCGGCCTCCTTGGCTTCCAGCGATCCCAGGGTGGTAGTAATATCCGACCATTCATCACCTATCAGCGCTTTATACCGGATATTAGAGCCAGAATCTGAAGTTATCCCCCGTTGTTCCTTCTCCTCCCTGACAAGTCCGAACCATTCTTCAGCCTTGCGGGCAGCTCTTCTCATGACTGCCGCTTCCGGGCGCTCCACCCTTTTTTCCCAGACTGTCCTCGATAGCACAAGCCCCGCTGCAGCAACGATAAATGCGGCAACCAGACAACCACGCCTGTTCCTGAATATTTTACGATTTAATTTCATATCACCAGAGTCAGCAGGTAGATGAATATCGAAACAATAGCCAGTCCCAGAAGTGTGGGTACTGTTCCCTGACGGTACATTTCATTCCCCACCAGGCCGGGTATTATATACCCTATTGATTGAAGGCTCACCCCTATGGAGGGATTGGGCTGAACAAGCCTCTGCAGCAGGAGCTTGAGAAAGAAACCAAGTACCAGGGCGAACAGCAGCCTTCTCCTCCCGTATATTATCAGCCTGGCCGAGAAAAAACGTATGGCGGCATACACGGCGAATGCTATCAATACCGTTACACCTATCTTTCCCGGCTGGTTGATGGAGATGGCAAAGTATGCCGGCGCAACCACACCACCTGCCGAAATACCGGTTAATTCGTAAAAGAGAAAACCGGCGATCAACCCTATCAGGAATATTTCAACAAAACTCATTTCTTAATATCTCCGGGATATCAAATCCGGCGCCACGGATATTACCAAATCCGAAAACCACTGAATCCTTACCGCAGAGAGCAGGAACCAGGGCGACCGCCCTGGTTATATCTCTCTTCTTCCATATGCTGATATGTTCTCCCGGGAACCCCGCTTTCTTCAGAGCCCTTCTCGCCGCCGGGGCATGAGAACCGGTTACCGCAACACCTGAAATCCTGCCGTTTCCGGCCAGCCACTCCGCGAATGAAATGGAACGGGTCGGCCTGTCAGCCCTGGTATTCAGAACAACCGAAAATCCGCCTTTCAGGGATAGCCTGTCTGACCAGTAAGTTACAAAGATCTCGGCTGACTCTACATCATTTACGGAAAACCCGTCAACAAAGCAGAAACTGCCCTTTTCATTCTCCATCCTGATAAGTTTATTGTCATCTTCCCCGGCATACCCCAGAATACTGCCGAGCGCCTTATTAAGATCGACTCCGGCCACCTCGGCCGCCCGGCAGGCAAGTTCCACATTTTCTCTGATAAGATGGTCCGGCAGCTCCCGCTTTATTCCATCAGGATCGCCCTCTCCCGATATTATCACCCTGCACCCCCTCTTGTTGGCAGCATCCCTGATTTTATTGGTATATTTACCTGAAGCTGTCACTACCGTTGAACCAGGAGGTATAGCCGATATCATCCCTTCTGCCTGCTCGTCCGGGGACGATCCCATACTCTCCCTGTGATCATCCCTGATATTGGTAATTACGTATACCCCCGGGTTGTAAAACCGGCTCTCCAGCTGCTGGAGCTCCGGGCTGATCGACATGCATTCCAGGACCAGGGAATCGGCTCCACCCGACGCAGCCCTTCTGATGACTCCGAATTGCTCCTGGACACGGGCGGCGCCCCGCCGCTTCAGTTCCCTTCCGCTTCCATCGGGTAGAATCAGCTCAGGTACCGTCCCCGTAACTTTCGCAAATGCAAAATGTCCGGCTTCCCTCATGGCAGCGGCAATATATCTGGTAACAGTGGACTTTCCCCTGGTCCCGTTAACAAGAATTCGGATATTTATAGAATCGACAGATCTTTTTACGGCAATTCTCTCAATGGCCAGAACGGTCAGGATAAAGATTAAAACTGAAGCTGCGGCAAACAATGTTATCCCTTAAAAAGGTCAGTTGCTGATTGTCATCCCGCTCCGCCTCGGGTCTGCCGATCCACACCCCGTGCCGACATCCTGATTGATACGGACCAGATGGGCGCCTCCGAAGAACAGGTCGATACCGCCGTGAACTTTGAGGGGGTGCCCCATCCTCTCCAGCTTGCTTCGGACCTCTTCAGGTA
>WJIX01000278.1 GCA_014730075.1 bacterium
CCGCACACCGCCGCTATGCGGAAGGTATCGTCATGCTTGATCCTGAAGGTTGAAACGGCCCCGGCGCATATTGCCGAACTGAGCCCCGAACCTATCCGGGAGAGAGTGCCTACTATTCCACCGCTGCCGTACATCCCCAGAGTTATCAGGGTTGCCGGAATCTTGGCCAGGGTGTCCGCCATTCTGAATCTGCCGCCCTGCCTGTTCACAGAATCTATGTAGTCGTTGGTGCCGTCCCCGCCGGCTCCGGGAAAGAACCTCAGGATGCCAAGGCCGGCAATGAAAGCGCCTGCCAGGGGTATCAGGTATTGGGGGATTATTCCTACCCGGGTAATCCCGGAAGAAATGTATTCGAGGCCGATCATGAATAACCTGACCAGGCCGGCCCCCATGGTGCCGGCTATGACCGAGATAACCACAGTTCCGGTTAATTCATGGAACATCTTTACTGTTATCTTTCTCATATCTGAATCGGGCCCCTTCTATCTCACCTGCAATTTGCCGCCGCTGCCTCTTCTTTTCATCCTATCCCCGGCAGTTTCAGCATCCTCAGCTCCGCTTTTTCCATATTCTTTTCCCAGAGTGCACGCTCCTCGATGATCTCCAGGTTCCGTGCGGTTGCCGCGGAAATAAGCTCCCGGTCCACCGCCGCCGAAATCACCGCACCGGCCAGCTCTTCCGGATCATTCTCCTTCAGGATGGTACCATTAACTCCGTTCTCTATCCATTCCCGGTTCGCCTCGATTCCGGTCACCACCGGGTAGGCGCCGCAGGCCATGGCCTCCAGAAGCGAAACCGAGGTCGAATCGGAGGTGGAGGTTGATACATAGATATGGCTGCTTCGAAGCCTCCCGGAAAGCTCTTCAGGAGATAACCTTCCCTCGAATGAGAACCGGCCGGCCAGCTGCAGTTCCGCTATCCTCTGCTCCAGTCTTTCCCGCTCGGGCCCCTCTCCGCAGATGACAAACTCCGCGTCGATACTACCCGCTATCCGGGGAGCAGCCTCGATCAGAAGGTCCAGGTTGTATACCGGGTACAGGTTTCTGGTACTGATTATTCGGAGCGGACCGTTCTCCGGTCTTTGGTCGGAGGGATGGAATGTATCTCTGTCTATCCCGAAGTATACCTTTATGATATCCTCCCGCCGCGCGCCCGCCTCCAGGGCTGGAGGAATAAGGCTCTCAGAATCAACGGTAATAAGCCCGGCCCTGCCGATGGCGTAATGTATCTGAGCCCTGTGTATGAAATGTTTCCGGTAATCAATCAGAAGGTCCGATCCCAGCGCGGAGAGCACCAGGGGCTGATAACCGGACAGCGCCCCCAGGAGTCCGTAGCCGCTGATATAGAGGGCATTTATAATGTCAGGCTCGAACCTTCTCAGCTCGCTCTTCAGCCTGGGGAGTGAGGAGAGGTATCCCAGCAGGTTGGTTGGAAGATGCCTGTGCAGCCAGGTTACCGGGAATCCGGTCTCCGGGGTTTCTTCGAAGGTAAACAGTTCGACCCGGTACCCCCGGCCTCTGAAGTATTCACCCCAGCGCCTGACATGCGGAAGGGAGCCGTCCCCCAGAAGAGCGATTCTCATAACCGTATCCCTTTCAGGTTAAGTTTGTTAAATGCCTCAGGCCCGCCGGGCAATCCCCGAAACACTAGCGGAATTCCTTCCCGGTGGCAGCCGGAACCAGGCGGGCGAATTTAACACCCTTCATCGAAGCGAGGTTATCACAGAACTTTCTGACCTCCCCTATATTCCCTCTGATGATCTTTGCCTCCAGGCAATTATCCTTATCCAGGTGGATATGAAGAGTTGCCATTATCTCTCCGGACCAGCTGTGCTCCTTCCTGAGAAGCGACCTGGAGAGCTCTCTCTTGTGGTGGTCGAAGACCATTATAAAGGCGGTAATCACGGTCTCGTCGCTGCTTTCCCACTCATCCTCCACTATCGCCTTTCTGATAAGGTCCCTGATCGCCTCCGATCTGTTCGGGTAGGTCTTCTTCTCTATCAGTCTGTCGAATTTCTCCAGCAGGCTGTCCTTCATCGACACTCCGAAACGGGTAGTTTTCATCAAGACCTCCAATTGGCGGCTTTTCAAATATTACGGTATATATTAAACTCTGCATGGGATTTTAACACCGGTGAGCCGCTCCTCTAAGAGTTTTCTGAAGGTTTCTCAGTATTTATCGCCTCACCGGCAGCGGATTGGAGGGAAAATATCGAGCCTCTGGAGGTCTATAATATCCTGTACCGGTGCTACGGGGCCAGGGGATGGTGGCCCCTGATCAGAAGAGGCGGGGAGTATCCCCGGTATTTTGTCAGACTGAAGGGCAAGAACCAGCTCTTCGAGGTTGCGGTTGGGGCGGTACTGACCCAGAACACTTCATGGAAGAATGCCGCAAGGGCGGTTTCGGAACTCAGCAGGACCGGGAACCTCACCCCCCGGCGTATCCTGGAGCTGGATCAAGGGGTACTGGCTGAAATTATTCGCTCCTCCGGGTATTACAATATGAAGGCCCGGAAGCTGAAGGCGCTGGCCCGGTACTTCGAATCCACGGAAACTATCACACGCGAGAGCCTTCTTGCGGTGCATGGAATAGGCCCCGAGACAGCTGATTCGATTATCCTGTACGGACTGGGAGAGCCCTCCTTCGTGGTGGACGCCTATACCAGGAGGATTTTCTCGAGGCTTGGCTCCCTGAAGGAAACAGACCGCTATGAGGAGGTGAAACGGTATTTTGAGAGCCGCCTCCCGGCAGATCCGGCCCTTTTCGGAGAATACCACGCCCTGATCGTGGAGCATGCCAAGAGGTTCTGCCGCAAGAGGCCGTTATGCGAAGGATGTCCATTACGGGAGATATGCCTCTTTGAGCCCGCAGATTCAGATTAATCGGCCATTCAAGTTATTATCCTTAAATTTGTGAACATTTCTTGCGGTCAGTACTCCATTGCGGGGAATATGCGGCTATGCCGCACCCGAAACGTAAGTTGTTGTATTGAAACAACAAGGAGCAACAGGTTCTGTGGCACACGAGATCGCCATATCTGTAAGTCCTTGATTCAGTGCAGTGTAGCAGCATACGCCGGTAACGGCTGATAGGAGAGAAAGTGAAAGGATATCTGGCAAAGGGATACAAATTTATCACTTCAGCGGAGCGGCCTGTATGAAAAGCTTCAGCATCGAGAATAATCGGGGAAGAAACGGAACCTGCCGGATTTCATTGTCCGGCAGGTTCGGGGATTCGGCCGCCATGGAGCTGGAGGACAGGCTGAACGAGTTGCTGAAAGAGGATACCCGCGAGGCCCGAATCAGTCTCAAGGGAGTCTCCTTCCTATCTTCCGAGGGTATCGGGGTCCTGTTAGGGATGGAACACTCTTTCAGGGCTTCAGGAGCGAGGCTAAGCCTCGCTGACCTTCCCCCCCGCGCCGAAGCTGACATGAAACTTGTTGCAGGAGTAGAGTACTTCAACCGGGTGACTGAGTTATGAGCAGTGGAAAAGAACAGGACGGCAGGGCGGCAGGTGCCGGTATGGAGCATCCTGCCGGTAAGAACAGAAAAAAGGCTCCGGATGCCAATCTTGACAGGATCAACCAGCTGCGCCGGGAGCTTCGCAGGAAAGATGAGCTCCTGCAGATGTCCCTGGATTTTGCCGCGAAGTTCTCTTCGCACTCTGATATTGAGCTTATCAGCAGAAAGATATCGATCTCGCTCTCCGGAAACCTGGGAGTGGAAAAGGTGGCGGTTTATACCCCTGATGCCGGCGGCAAAGACCAGATTCTCCGGCACGAACTGGGAAGGGGTATGAAAGGGGCTCCTGAAAGTTTATACGCAGGTTCCAGCTTTCTGAGATGGCTGAATACTCAGGAGCAGCCGGCTCTTATTGACAGTTACTTCAATGCCGGTGTCCAGGTAAAAGAAGCTGAAGCCGGCTGGCTGGAGGATTTGATCAGGGAGGGGTATTCCTATCTCTCTCCACTTGACTCCGGGAGTGAAATCAGTGGATTGGCATTTTTCAGCGGTAAGGTTAACGGGGATAACTTCAAAGAACGGGACCGGGAGCTGATAAGGGTAATATCGGTTATCGGCGCTGCCGCTCTGGGAACGGTTTCCCGGAGGCGTCCGGAGCAGCGGGCCGCCCCGGAGGAGCTCGATTTTCATCGTTTCAAGGAAGATGAGCTTGCTCGGCGTTCATTTGAACTCAATACCCCCCTGACCGTGCTGAAGAGCACTCTATGGTCAGTGGAGACCGGGATGACCGGGGAAGGGCTGATGATCGATATGGCCAGGGACGCGGTCAGCAATCTGCAGGAGAAGATAGGGGAGCTTGCCGGTATCTCCGAGCTGAGATACAGCACCTCCAAGCTGAATCTCAAGAAGACAGATATTACCGCTATCATGGATGATTCTCTAAGGAAGTTTATCCCGGAAATCGAACAGAAATTCTCCACGGTGGATTACAGCGAAAAGATGCACAGGGAGATTCTGGTGGACCCCGGAAAGATGGAACTGGCCCTGACCGCAGTGATCAAACAGGTGGTGGAGCAGGTTTCTCCCGGAGGCAGGATTGTGCTGAGCACATCGTTCAGTGAAAAACCCCCTGGAGAGCGGGAAGGGGTGGAGATGAAAGTATGCTCCGGCAGTGTTGGGGACGGCGAGGATCATAATGACTCCCTGGATAGAGAGCTTTCGGAAATAGGGGCCGGAAGCTGGTTTATTGTAAGGGCGGGCTGGGAGGCCGGTAACGATCGTTCCGGATTGAATGCCGGGCAGCAGCCACCATCCCTGAGAATAGCCTTCAAGATCATCTCCGATCATGGAGGAAGAGTATATGTCAATGGCTTCGGGCAGGGCGATATAAGTCTCTCCATCTGGCTTCCCGCCTAGCTCTTTTATCTATTACCGGCAGATTCTGTACGATCGACCAGGTGACAGAGCTGGCCTGCTTTTTGCGGCTTAATCATTGATGATAATTCAGGTTGTGCTGCGCTCTTTCGGCCCGGGGTGGCCCTGTGGCCGGTGATAGCCGATTAATAATTATGCTTCAAAGAGTTAGCGACAGGGAGGTGGTATCATCAGCAGCAAAAGAAAGTATCTTTTCATATGGGATGCCCTTAAGGGGGGCAAATTATTTCTTGGGGCCGCGGTAATAATTTCCCTGATCACCGCTGTGGCCGCCTACCTGCTTATGGACAGGAGATACAATTCCACCGGGGTAATCCTGCTGTCTGGCGAGAGTGTCGACAATATCCCGATGATGGCAGAGGGCTCCGAACTGGGGATATATCTGGCGGATAACTACAGGGGCGGGATAAATATCACTCTCTATCCGGCCATACTGGAGAGCAGGAGGATAGGGAAGGATATTCTCAGGAAGGAATACACCTTCTCCGAGGAGGGCAGGAAGGTTACCAGAACCCTGATCGATCACCTTAACCTGGAAAGCATGGACGCCGCCCTCTATATCCTGGCCGAGATGACCGATTTCTGGATAGACGAGGATTCCAATACACTGGCAATAAGGGCCAGCACTGATAATCCCGAGCTTTCGGCGGCAGTGGTCAACGCCTATGTCAACAGGCTGGAGCAGTTCAACCGCCTGGAGAGAAGGTCTGCTTCGAAAGAGGCGTATGCATTCATAGAGGTCAAGCTGAGGGAGAGCAGGCGGGAGCTGCGACGGGCCGAAGAGGCGCTGAAGAATTTCAGAAGCAGGAACAGGAACTATGCCTCCGCCAGTGATCCACAGCTTCTGATGAAACACCGGCGGTTGATAAGGGAGTTGGAACTGAACCAGGCAATTTACGAAGAGCTGAATAAGCAGCTTGAAAAGACCGCCATCAACGTGGAAAAGGACACCCCCATTCTAAGCGTGCTGGACAGGGGGTACGTGCCGCTGTCGCACTCCTCTCCGGGGCTATTCCGGCTGGTACTCTCCTTCACGCTGCTGGGACTTCTTTTGGGAACTCTCTGTGTTGTAACACAGAGCGCTTACCGTAGCTGGCGGGGCGGCGGGGAGAGAAGAAGGATCGAATCACTGCTTAATATATTCTTTTCAGAGCTCCGTTCCCTCTTTTCCCTTCGACGGATAAGGGGCAGAGCGGGCAGGGTGGAAAATTGAGATTCACGGCATGCAGTATTACCGGCAGCTGGGGTAAGTACCTGGCAGCCCTCTCCGCCGGGACGGTGATCCTTGCCTTATACTGTTCCAGGCCTGAAATACTGACAGCGATACCCCTGATGGCTGCAGCCATCATCCTGCTGAGGACCCCGCATGTTATCATCTATTTTGTTACCGTGATCATATTCATGAGACTGGATACCTATATCTCGTACACCTTCTCTCTTCCCTTCGGAAAGGTTATGGCAGCCGCTTCGATACTCTGCCTTCTGGTCATTCTCTTTCTGACCGGTTACCGGGTCAACTCTCCCGGGGTCCCGGTGCTTCTTATGGGATGTTTTTTCCTTTCATACTTTGCCATAGGAATGCTGAACGGCTCCGGTGCCGGCATCTTCCCCTGGCTGGAAGAGGTAGTGCTGTCGCTGGTATGCTTTTTTACCGTCTATCTCCTGGTAAACAGTTACCGGCGGGTGGAGATGATCCTGCTGATGATTCTCCTGGTAGGCCTGGTGGTGAGTGTGGTCAACGTATATGAATTCATAAATCCATCTTTTGAGCAGGGCAGGTCGGCCGGGCTGATAGAGAACCCCAACTCGGCCGGGTTCGTGGTGGACATAGGTATGACTGCGTCCCTCTACTTTCTCTGGATAGCAAGGAAGAAGAAGCAGGTCCTGCTGATCCTGCTTCTCCAGCTTATTCTGTTCTTCGGGGTTTTTACCACTTTTTCCAGGGGGGGCATATTGATTTTCGCTCTGATCTTTGCCCTGCAGCTGATTCTGATAAAGGGAAAGGTTAAAAGGATGATCATGCTGACAGTCTCGGCCCTGGTGATTGCTGCCGGGATCGCCGGGGCGGTCAGGTTCATTAATACCGGTGCCAGGAAAAGTGTCAGGCATTCCTTCAACAAGGTTGCCACTCTGGCAAGGGGCGAGGTGGATGACAACATGAGGTTCTACCTGCTGAATTACCACCTGCAGAGATTCTACCGCCACCCCCTTACCGGGAACGGACTTTATACTGCCAAGACCGGAAGCGAGTCAGAGCCCTATTACGGTGTGGAGGTGCCCAATGGGCCTCACAATACCGTCGTTTTCATACTATCTGAGGCGGGGATCATCCCGGCTGTGATCTACCTGGTGTTTCTGCTTGCCCTGTTCAGGAACCTGGCCAGTATCGACGGAAAGATCAGCAGAAAGGTGGCGGGCATGAAGTTGTGTCTTATGGTAGGGTTTCTTGTGTTTCTTGCCGAACATATCTTTTCTCATCAGATCTTCCTGATGAGGTATCCGATGGTTCTGATAGCCCTGTTCGCTCTTCCCCTGGCAATTTTCCATCGCCATCCTCTTCCAGAAAGAGTTTCCTGACAATAACAGAAAGCGGGATTTCCCGGGATACCGGGATCATCAGCGCCAGAAAGAGTGTCAGTGCCGCTCCCAGTGCGGCTATCACCTTCCGGGCCGGGCCGCTCTTGAGGGTGGGGGTCTGGGCCGGGTCCAGGACCTTGACTATTGGGGCCTTTCTCTTCAGCTCTATACTGGCTATCTCCAGCTCCCTGGCCATATCGATGAAGACCTCTGTTCTGATCTTAAGCCTGCGCTCCAGCCTCTGATGTTCCATCAGGACCTGCGGATTGGTCGATTCCCGGTAGTGCCTGTGTTTATCCTCAAAAGCTGCCAGGCGCTCTTCGGCCAGTTCCATCTCGTTCCTTGCCCTTTCCAGCCCGCTGCTTATAAAGCGGTAATTATGCCAGGCTTTGCTTCTTCGCTTTTCCCTGTTGAATTCCCTGAGAAGGGCGATGAGATTCTCGGAAATCGATCTGGAGAGGGAGGGAATGCCGGTGGTAGAAGACACCTTTATTATCCCGTTGGTCTCATCCTGGCTTATGGAAATGATTCCATCCAGCTCTTCCAGCGATTCCTCCACCGTATCACCACCCAGAATATCCCTCAGGGTCTGATATGTCCCCTCGATCCTGACTTTGCTTCTGAGCAGACCTTCCCTTATCCTCCTGCTGCTGAGTATCGCCGGGAAGAGTGCTGAGCTTTCCGAGTTTATCTCCGAGGGCATATTGATATTCATCATGTTAAGGGCTGCGCTCAGCTTGCCGGCCTTATTCCCGCCGGAAGGGAGAATGGTGCAGGTGGAGGTGTATTCCTCCGGCAGGATGAACGGTACCACCAGGCTGATAACGAATCCCGCGATTATAACCGCGGTTATGAACCTGAACCTGGTTACCACAATCTGGAAAAAATCTGTAAAAGAAAAAGATTCGCTTCTTCGCATATCCCGCCTCTCCTGAAGTACAAATTACCATTCACTCTACTTCAAGAATCGTTCCGGGCAGGGGGATCAATTGTTTCGGTTAACTCTTTGTGTGATAACACCTTGAGGGCCAGTTTGCTTGAAGTCTCTCCGGATCCTTTAATCGGAACGAAAAAATGGTCAGATGGGGGGAAAATATTTCAGGGTATAAGAGAAGGCTGGAACGGAGTATTAACCGCTCCAGCCTTCCCGCAGGTAATTAAGAGTGAATACTGCTATTCCTTCTCTTTTTCTTTATCCTTCTTCACCACTCTCATCGATTCTATGACCACCTTCTTGACAGGCCGGTACATACCGTCCTTCATCACCGCTTCCACCTTCCCGATCTTGTCGATTGTTCCCTGCCCCTCAACTACCTTTCCGAATACCGCGTATCCGTACTGCCGGGGGGATGTTCCCTTGTGATCGAGAGCCGGGTTATTCTGGAGATTGATGAAGAACTGGCTGGTGGCGCTGTTTATCTCATTTGTCCGTGCCATCGATATGGTATATTTGTCATTCTTCAGTCCGTTGTCAGCTTCGTTCTTGATCGGCTTGGCGGTTTCCTTCTTGATGTTATCCACGGTATATCCGCCGCCCTGGAGAACGAAGTTTTTCCTGACCCTGTGTATCAGTGTCTCGTCGTAGAACTTGTTCTTTACGTAGTATATAAAGTTTTCCACGGTTACCGGAGCCTTCTCCGGGTAGAGTTCAATAGTGAAATCGCCCTTGTTGGTCTTCACGTGCACCATAGGGTTATCCTTCCCGGCGGCATTTACTGCGCCTGCAAAGAGCGGAATGAGAAGTGCCAGGGAAAGAAGTGAAAGTATCACCTTCCTGTACATATCAAACTACCTCCTCGATTGATAGGGGTTAATTGAATTACAACATTGTGGTTAAGAGAAATTTATCAGTTATTTGAGCTGAGGTCAACTGAATAACTGAAGGGAGATTTAAGCTGTATCATCGATCTAGCGATTTCCGGTGGTTATACCACACCGATATTCTCTCCGCGCAGAAGAGTGTTCTCCAGCTCAATTCAAACCGGAATAAGTGCTGAGCTTTGCTTTTCGGGGAAGTACGGCTCTTTCTTCCCGGATGATATTTGACTATCGATTTCTGATAGAATGTTTATGCTGATTATCCAGCTTTTCTTCATCCCGGGTTTCCCGGTCGTTAGGGGAAGGTTGCTCGGGGATGGTAATGGTCCTGCTTATCGGAAATTCCGGCAGAGTGGATATGTCGTAATTCAAGAAACTGAGAAGCAGCTGTATTCCCAGAATAACTGGTAATGCCGCCAGCATTACTGATCCGGCGGATGCTGTATTTCCGGTAATTATACTCTCTCTCCATTCGATTATGCCGGTTACACTTCCGAAAATGAGCAGAATCAGGCCCATAACAAGTTGAATTGTAGCTATACCGAAATCCTTTATGAAGTACTGGTAGAATATTCTCCGTATGGTATTTCTGATATGTTTCATAGCGAAGATGATTATCGATTTGCCTACTTTCAGGTTACTTTCTTCATCTCCGTAATCAGCCTTCATAGGTATATCCAGTACCTTGGCATCAGCTTTTCTGAGTTGGTACAGCATATCGGTTTCGAAAAAGAATCTCCTGTCTATTTTATCCAGGGGCAGATGTTTCAATACTGAGGCGTGAATGGCAGTGAAGCCGTTGGTGGGATCTAGATTCTTCCAGTAACCGGTTGATAATTTGGCAAAAAGAGAGAGCACCGCATTTCCGAAGATGCGAATTTTAGGCATTCCATCCAGATTTTTCTGGAGGGTAAATCGTGTTCCCTTGGTATAGTCGGCGTACCCTTCCAGCACAGGTTTTATAAAGAGGGGTATCAGCTTGGGGTCCATCTGGGCGTCGCTGTCTATCTTTACAATAACCTGAGATCCCATCTCAAGTGCATACCTGTAGCCGGTTATTACCGCTCCCCCCACCCCTCTATTTTCGGAATGAAAAATCACTCTTACCCTCGGATCAGTACACACTCTTTCAATATAGTTGCCTGTACCCATCGGGCAGCCATCATCAACGCATACTATCAGATCTGCTTCTTCTCCTATCTCCTGTAGTACCTGAAATACCTGTTCCTTTGATTTATAGCAGGGTAATACCACGGCAACCCTTGACTTATCGGTATCTTTCTTCATAATCATTCATCCCCTTTTTATCCCGGCGGGCGGCGGCGAAGGATAAAACAAACCCTCTGGCCACTATAGGTGAAAATAACGCCCATAATGGAAAGGACTTCGATATATAACCATAGATTGGTACATGAACTCCAAAAATCACCAGTAGAAGTATGATAGCGGGAAGATACTGCAATATCTGCTCCCTGTTCATGGATACGATCCCGATGAATCCGAAAGCTAGAAGCATGCTGTAGTATATTCCGGCATATATGGAAATGTGTGGTTGCTTTACGGTGGACAGATTTACCAGAAGAAAACTTAAGTTCATTAACCAGTTGTTGAGAAACCACTCAGGATTATTTTTGAAATTGGAAATAACCTTCTTTCTGTATATCTCATCCTTTTCCCCGAGTGGCAATTTCTTTTCTGCAAGCTCCATCTCGAATTCATCTCTGTCGTTGCTTCTGTTTTCGGGAGAACGGTTGAAGGCGTAACAGATTCTCCAGGGACCGGAATATCCATACGGGCCCGCATCCGCCCGGGCGACCCTTATCTGCCAGGGCAGAATCAGCAGTACAAACCCAATAATAAACAGGAGCGGTTTCAGAAGAATTCTTAATTTCTTCTTTTTCCTTTCCCTGAGGTAACGAATAAGAAATACCAGAATGTACAGTGGAACAAAGAACTGATAGGTGAACCGGGCCATGGTTGCGAGTGCCCATACTGCCCCGATTCCAATATAAACTATTGTTTTTATCTCTTTCCGCATCAACAGATAAATTCCTGTTACACCGAGAAACATACTCAGGGTATGGGTATTCAGGACATTAGCTGACTGGATCATGTGGGGAAAGAATATTACTAATGATTCAGCCAGCAGGGCGACATTCTTCTGTTTGAATATCATAATGGATGTCAGGTATACCATCAGCGCGGTTGCTAATACCATCAGGTGTTGAATAATTACTGCCGCGTATATATTGTATTCCCCGAAGATATATTTAACTATCAGGAGGAAAATTACCTGTGAAGGATAGGTTGCTGTCGCCTTTCCGGGCCCCTCCGTATTTATCCAGCCTATGCCATTTTTTATATTCTCGGCTTCTTTGTTGAATTGTTTGGCATCCCCGGCAACCGGATCAATATCCAACAGTGGAATGGATGCCAGGTGCACCAGCAATCCTATAATCAGCAAAAGGTATTGCGCATGTTTCTTCATGAGATCCCTGATAATTGACAATAAATATTTTCCCTGTATCCCAATTATATCATAGTCAATTGATACTATCAACAGTATTGTAATCTTAATAATGCCAGATCTCAAATAATCATTGGCTATACTTTTATCTCTTTTTTCTTTTCATCTATTCTCCTCTTTTGATAAGATAATACTCGAATAGTAAGATATAGTTCTTTCACAGGGATGTAGAAAAATGGCGAAAACAATTTCATTCGAACATGTTGATGTTTTTACCAGCAGGCCTTTCAGGGGGAATCAGCTGGCTGTTTTCAGAAACGCAGGCAGCCTGACCGGCAAGAAGATGCAGCTTCTCGCCCGGGAGATGAATTTCTCCGAGTCGGTCTTTCTTTTCCCTTCCTCCCACCGGGATGTTGATAAGAAGCTGAGGATATTCACCCCGGCCGAAGAAATCCCCTTCGCGGGGCACCCGGTACTGGGAGCTTCATACGTGATACTCAGGCATAAGAAGGGGCGGAAGCCATCCAGTATCAACCTGGAGCTCAGCTCCGGTTTGATCAGGACAGATATCAAGAAGACTGACAGCACTTACCGGATATCGATGTACCAGCCTATACCGGAGTTCGGCTCGGCCCTTCAGAACAGGGGACAGGTGGCCAAGGCGTTCGGGCTGGGCAGGATGGAACTGACCGGCGGGGGGGTGGTCTCCAACGGACTCTCCTTCCTGATCGTGGAGGCCGAGAACGAAGAATCGGTCAAGAACGCCAAACTCAATACGGAGAAGGCGCTTAATATTGCAGAGAGGTATAATGTCTGCGGCATTTACCTCTTCTCCAGGGTAGAGAAGAAGAAGGTGGATATACACGCCCGTTTCTTCGCCCCGGCGCTCTCGGTCACTGAAGATGCGGCAACAGGCTCAGCTTCAGGAGCTATGGGGGGGTATATGGCCAGGATACTGAAGTTCCCCCGCCAGCTGAAGCTGCAGATAGAGCAGGGTGTGGAGATGAAGAGGCGGAGTTCGATACGGGTCGATGTCGGATGCGACCGGGGCCTGCTGGAGTCGGTTAAGGTTACCGGCACGGTAAGCCATGTGGGAGAGGGGAGTATCAGGGTGCCCTGACCGGACGTAATTCTGACATCTGGGCAGAAATTTGTAAATTCTTCTGATCTTTATGGTTTATTAGAAAAAAGTTATTTCCTTTTAATTGATTTTGTGATATTATTAAATCTGTCGGGTTCATTTTTATTTTATACCGGGAAAGGTACTGAGAAGGCGGCCCGTGTGACCCTTTCATTGGTTCTCTTTTCCGGTCTTTTTTTGCCCGAATCTAGTAATTGCAATATTCTCAGGCAGATATAGAAATCCCCGCCCCATAGGCATGGAGCGGGGATTTCTTTTCATCAGTTTCGGGGCCCTTATTTCAGGTATCTGTCAAACCAGTCATGAATAGTGCCCCACCAGAGCTCCGCGTTCAGCGGTTTCCTGACGAAATGGTCCTCATCGGGGTAGTAGAGCAACCTCGATTCGACTCCCTGGCGCTGGAGAGCCGTAAAAAACTGGAGCCCCTGTGTATACGGGACCCTGAAGTCATTTTCGCCATGGACTATCAGGCAGGGGGTCTTGAAGTTGGCGGCATAGGTGCTGGGCGAGAACTTTCTGTACATCTCGGGATTCTCCCAGGGGGTTCCCTTCATCTCCCATTCGGGGAACCATAGTTCCTCTGTCGCTCCGTACATGCTGACCTGATCGTACACTCCGTCATGCGATACCAGGCATTCGAACCTGTCGGTATGGCCCGCAATCCAGTTGATCATGAATCCGCCGTAGGAAGCCCCGGCCGCACCGATCCTCTCTTCGTCGATAAAGGGATAATTTTCAAGAATGTAGTCGGTCCCCTTCATGATATCGATATAGGGGCGTCCTCCCCAGTCGCCGCTGATGGCGTTGGTGAACTGCTGGCCGTACCCGGTACTCCCGGTGAAGTTGACCATCGCCACCACATACCCCGGAGAGGCGAACATCTGGGCATTCCAGCGGTAATGGAATTCATTGCCGAAAGAACCCTGGGGGCCGCCGTGGATAAGCATTACCAGGGGGTATTCGCTGTCACTGTCGAAGAAGGGTGGTTTGAGAAGAATCCCGTGGACTTTCTTGCCCTCGGCTCCGTCGAACCAGAAGTATTCGGCATCGTTCATCTTCAGCTCCGAGACCAGCTCATTATTTATGCCGGTCAACCTGGTTATCCCCTTACCCTTTTCCGTTGAGCGGTAGAGCTCGGTGGGGTGGGCGATATCCTGACGGGAAAATACAATATGTTTTCCGTTGGGGGCAATCCTCAGGTTCATATTGAATCCGTCCCGGATAAGGAAATCAGGTTCTCCGCCCTCGATGGAAATCCTGCCGATCGATATTTGAGCCTTGTTCTCGGCATTGAAGTAGATCATCCTGCTGTCCGGACCCCAGCAGAAGTGAGCTATGCTGTAATCGAAATCCTCGGTGAGATTTCGCGCCTTGCCGTTTTTTCGATCGTAGAGCATCAGTCTGTAGCGGTCCGCTTCGAACTTCGGGGTCATCTGGGCCCGGTATGCTATATACCTTCCGTCGGGTGAGTAGCGGGGGTTATTGTCGTTGGAGAAGTTCTCCGATGTTATGCTCCTGGCCTCTCCATCCGGAAGATTCATGATGTAGAGGTCGTTATTGGTGGAGGTGGCTATCACCTCGTCCGGGTTCATGGTAAAGCAGATCTGGCTGCCGTCAGGGGAGAATGCGTAGTCTCTTTCCCCTCCAAGCGATATGGGTGGAACATCGGTTTCTCCGGTATTTACCTCGGCGATGACCTTGCCATCGGTATCAGCCAGGAACAGATGACTCCACCGGCCTTCCCGCCAGTGGTTCCAGTGGCGGTACATCAGCCGGTCGATTACCCTGGCTCTGACCTTGCTGTTTCTGAACTCTTCGAGTTTCTTTCCGTTGCACTCCATATCCTCACATTCCGGGTACACTCTGGATGTAAAAGCTATCGTTTTTCCGTCCGGAGACCAGAGCGGATCGGAGACCCCGGTGGGGATGTCTGAGAGCTTCCTGGACTCGCCGCCGTTAATCGGTATGGTCCAGATCTGGGGTGTACCGTCCCGGTCGGAGACGAAGGCGATCATCCTGCCGTCATGGGACCAGCAGGGGGAATAGTCGTTACCGGCGCTCTTGACGAAGCGCCTGGGCTCGCCATCTTTTACCGAAGCGAGGTAGATATCGGTGTTGGAAGAATTTTCCTCCTTGTCAAACCATGTTACCGTAAAGACTACCCATTCCCCGTCGGGGGAGATCTCGAAACTCCCGATTCTGCCGAACGCGATCAGGTCGTCGAATGTTATGGCGCGCTGTTCGGCGTCAGCTGATCCGGCTGGAATAATCACTGATAAGGAAATAATCAGCAGGAACAGAGGAAGTAAAAACCTTTTCATGAATGCCTCCCTTTCTGAAAAAAATAATCTCGCGCACTATTCTATATCAGATATTGGAGGGTAACAAAAGGAAAAACGGGGATAGAGACCTGCTTATTCCTTCAAAGAAGATGGCGGATCGGAATAAAAATACTGCTCTATACCAGATCCCCCCTCCGGTCAGACAGTCTTCTCTTTCTTCTCCAGAAGATAGTTGCCCAGAGCGAGATAGTTAAGGCCCGAATTTTCGAAGACATACAGCGCTTCTTTGGGCCCGTATACTATCGGGAGGCCATGCAGGTTAAAGGATGTATTGATTAAAACCCCTTTGCCGGTCATTTCCTCGAATTCCTTGAGGATATCATAGTAATTTTTATTCTGTTTTTCAGTGATAATCTGGGGCCTGGCTGTAAGGTCCTTCTGCTGCACCCCGCCGATAAACTCCTTATATTTATCTGTGGAGTTGAATGTGATGATCATGTAGGGAGCTTCCATCTTCTTTGGGTTTTCGATATACTCATCGCTCCTTTCCTTCAGCATCACCGGCGCAAAGGGCATCCAGAAATCCCTCTTTTTTATCATATTATTAACCACCCTTATCTTGTCCAGATCAGAAGGATCAGACAGGATAGAACGGTTGCCCAGGGCTCTGGCCCCGAACTCCATGGGGCCCTTGCATCTGGCGACCACCTCGCCATCTGCTAGCAGCTTTGCTATTCTCTTCTCGATGTTATCTACATATTCAGAAGTAAACTCAACCTCTGTTTCCTCTCCGAACTTTTCTATTTCCTTTTTGGTGTTTATATCGTCGGTTTCATCGGGGCCGAGATAGAGGGTTTCAATCGGTCTGGATGGTTTATCCTGCTCCAGCTCGTTGTATAGGCTGTAGACTGCTCCTATACAGTTTGATTCATCTCCGCATGAGGGGAAGATAAACAGCTTGTCCACTTCGGGCATTTCGTAGATCCTCTGGTTTGCCTTTACGTTCATGAAGGTGCCACCTGAGAGGACCACATCCCCGATCCCGGTTTTTTTGATACAGTTTCTTACCCACCTGACCAGCATTTCCTCGGTATACTGCTGAAGACCCGCGGCTATCCAGTCGAAGCGGTGAAATTCTGTATTTTCTCTCAGGTATGGATAGATTCTCTGCATGGGGGGGTGCTTGGATTTTCTCTTCCATATTATGGAATCTTCTTCGGGGAACTCCAGGAGGTCAGTGAAGACCTGGTAGGACATTTCTCTACCGTTATCCGGCGCGTAAGGTGCCATCCCCATAAGTTTGTATTCATGCTCCAGGGGTACCATCCCCATCATGAAAGTTGTGGTGGCATATATTCTTCCCAGGGAATCTTCTTCGGCGATCGAAGCAATTCTTTCGATCTTGCCCTTGTATCCAATATTAACGGTACCTGACAGGCCATCGCCCGCGCCGTCCTGGGTGAGTACCAGCACTTTTTCATTTCTGTCTACCCATGGGCATCCATAATAGGCGGCCGAGGCATGTGCTGAGTGATGCTCAACGAATTTTATCTTCTCTTCCGGTATTCCCAGGTTCACTACCTTCTCAATTCTATCCTTCTCTCTCTGTTTCTTGTACATGTCATAGATGAAAGTACTCCTCAGCAGGTGTTTGATCGCGGCTTTCGTTGAATAGCTTTCCCGGTAATTTTCCATCTTTTCCATTCTGTCCAATGGATACGGTATATGATGACCGTGATATGCTATAAAATCGATATCATCATTCTTAAGGGAATTTATTTCCAGGGTCTTTTTGAATGCTTCAATTGGAAACCCAAAGAAATTCTTGGTGCTGACCAGCCTTTCCTCCTGCACGGCGCTTACAATTTCCCCGTCGATCAGCAGACTTACAGCCGAATTGTGCCCATCATGAATTCCAACAATCCTCATTATTCTCTCCTTATTATTTCTTTTTATTATCTATTCAATCAGTTAAGA
>WJIX01000279.1 GCA_014730075.1 bacterium
GACGGAGATGGAACGGTCAATGTATCCAACGAGCTGAGGGTTGGCTCGGATTCGCAGGACGGATATATGGGATTCTATCAGAACGGAGCGGTAGATCCGGTAATCGAGCTGGAGCAGGACGGGACCGACGGAGGACAGATGAGTGTGAATGATTCAAATGGTAATACTGTTTTTAACGTTAACAATGATTCCAGCGGGGATGGAGGGATGTTATATCTGAGGCGCTCGGGAGTGGAAAACGGATTCGTGGTAGATGGTAATTACCTCGGAACCGAGAATCCGCAGGTATCGATCACCGGAAGCAGCAGGGCGGCAGTATTCAACATGAATAACAGCGGGAACAGCTCTGTGGAGCTGCCGGTGGAGTCGATCTGCAAATCTGAGATACTGGACGAGACGGGTGTTGCGAGTGTAAATGATAATAACCCTGTAGCGATCGAAAGCGGCCATACTACCATACTTTCAAGGACTATAACCGTGCCCGGTGCCGGATATGTTCTTGCCATGGCTGCATCGCAGATAAATATTAATCACGCCAACGGGTCGGAAAGTTACTGTCATTTCGGCGTTTCCGATGAAACCATGCTCCCTCTTACCCAGGATGTTACTATTGGTCTTCCCCACACCGCTCCATCAGGTTTATATTCTTTGGCCGCCGCACCGCATGGCCTGTTCGAAGTTGGCTCTGCAGGTACGTATACCTTTTATTATCTCGGTTTTCGTTTCACACCATCCGACAACATTGAGTCGGTCGACTCTCAGCTCAGCCTGGTCTATATCCCCACCAGCTACGGGACTGTTTCACCCACCATGGCCGGCGGCGGGGATGAACCGGAGTTTGAAGAGGCGGAAAGGGGAGGGCTGAGCTCCGAAGAGATAGCATCCGAGCGGGCAGCCTCCGTCGCAGACAATGAAGAGAGGATAAGGCGTGAGCTGGCTCAGATGCAGGCCAAGCTGGATGCGCTCAGGAGGGAGCTGGAAGATAACAGTGATAGAAGGGACTGATTGCCGGCATGATTCAATAGTGGATAAACAGTGAAGCGCTTATTCAGATCTGGACGAGAATGGGAGCTCTAAGCTATTATTATAAATAAGTATAGTAATAATTATACACCCCTCTTGACTTTCAATATTTCAATACTTATTTTGCCACAGTATCACGCTCCTTAACCGGAAAGGATGTAGAAAATGGCTGATAAGTCTTTCAATCCATTCGAAATGGCTCAGGCACAGTTCGACAGTGTCGCGGATATGCTGGATCTAGAGCAGGGGACCAGGGATCTGCTTCGCTTTAATCAGAGAGAATTTCATGTAAGCATTCCGGTTCGCATGGATGACGGAAACGTTCAGGTATTCAGGGGTTTTAGAGTTCAGCATAATGATGCAAGGGGTCCGGCAAAGGGTGGTATACGTTTCCATCCCATGGAAACAATTGATACTGTCCGGGCGCTGGCCATGTGGATGACCTGGAAGTGCGCGGTTGTGGATATACCACTCGGTGGTGCCAAAGGTGGCGTGATATGCGATCCACACAATCTCAGCCAACGTGAGCAGGAGGGAATATGCCGGGGCTGGGTCAGGCAGCTGTCCAAGAATCTCGGCCCTCTGAACGATGTTCCCGCTCCCGATGTTATGACCAATCCCCAGCACATGCTCTGGATGCTGGATGAGTACGAAGCGGTAAGGGGCGAGAAACTGCCTGGATTTATCACAGGAAAACCGGTGGGGATGGGAGGTTCTCTGGGAAGGACCGAGGCTACCGGTTACGGAGTAATATTCAATGTCCGGGAAGCTCTCAAGGAATTGGATATACCGCCTGCCGACACTACGGCCAGTTTCCAGGGTTTCGGAAACGTAGCTCAATACGCCATCGAACTCTATACCCAGATATGGGGCAAGGTGATTTGCGTGTCATGCTGGGATCAGCAGGACCAGACTTCCTACAGTTTCAGAAAGAGCGGTGGTATTGATCTGGAGGAGTTGCAGGGGATAACAGACCGTTTCGGAGGAATCGACAAGGACAAGGCTGAAGGGCTCGGTTACGAGGTCCTTCCGGGAGATGCCTGGATAGAGCAGGATGTCGATATTCTGATTCCGGCAGCACTTGAAAATCAGATAACCGGCGATAACGTAGGCAAGATAAGCGACAAGGTAAAGATAATTGCAGAGGGTGCGAATGGCCCCACTGCACCTGAAGCGGACAAGGAAATCGCAAAAAGGGATATCTTCATGCTTCCGGATCTTCTGGCTAACGCCGGAGGCGTGACCTGCAGCTACTTTGAGCAGGTTCAGTGCAACATGAACTACTTCTGGGAGAAGGACGAGGTTATCGGAAAGCTTGACACCCAGATTACCAACGCCTTCGAAGCTGTCAATGAGATGAGAAAATCAAAAGATATCTACGCGCGTGATGCCGCCTACGTGATAGCCGTCGGAAGGGTTGCCGAAGCCTGCAGAGAACGCGGTTGGGTCTAGTCAGGGATAGAATGAAGGGGACAGGAAAAGTTAACCTCTATTCCAACTCAAAAGGTTCTCACTCATGGGGATGAGAAACTACAGCCCGCATCGGGGCATGCTGGTGCCGTTCGACCGTAATTTCTTCTCCAGCGACCACAAGTTCACCTATATCGGCCGGGGTGAGCTTGGAGGCAAGGCCCA
>WJIX01000018.1 GCA_014730075.1 bacterium
GGCTGGAGGATCAGATAGCCAGTTCCGGCGCAAAGGGAAGAATATTCCTTCACGGAAGGGTGGATCACGGAGAGATGGTCCGGTGGTATAACTCCTGTGATATCTTATGCCTGCCCAGTCTGGCGGAGGGAACCCCCAATGTGATTCTGGAGGCATTGGCATGTTCTGTCCCGGTAGTGGCTTCTTCGACTGGAGGGATTCCTGATATAGTTGATGCCGAAAGCGGATTGCTCTTCCCACCAGGGGAGTTGTCCCCGCTGGCCCGGGCCATCGGGGAGGCCCTGGACCGGAAATGGGACAGGGATAGGATTAAATGCCCATCAGGGAGCTGGCAGGAAAATGCCTCGGAGCTCAGTGGTATATTCGCCTCCCTCTCCCGGATCGATTAATATCCGGACTGGAATATCATATGCATAAAGCTTATTTGCACCAAAAGTATGGAAGGTTCAACACCGGTTGATTCTGCCAGCTTCGTTACGCGATAAAGGATAATAAATAAGTTCGGGAAACGGAAGGGAACAGCCCGGAAAGGTTTTCCCGGCAGGAGGTTAGCTCAAAGGGGTGCGTCTGGATTGGTTGATAAGATTGCAAAATGGCACCCTGGCCGATATTACGCCCGGAAATTTATTCGTTTGACAGGAGTGTCTGATAGTACTAATTTCGTTTAAAAGAGGTATGCAAAGAATGAAAAAATTTACCATCGCAGCAGTTTTTTTCATATTAATTGTACTGACCCATTCTCCTCTGTTCTCGCAGCAGTGCCACAGGTACACCATAAGCTGGGATCCGGTAACAGACCCCAATGTAGAGGAAGTCTGCATCTACCGCTCCCGCGATAATTTCAACAATCCGGTGCTTATCGCGACCGTCGATCCTGCGGTTACGGAATATGTGGACAATTCGACACTCCAGACCGGGGTCCTTTACTGCTACGCTCTTAAATCAGCGAACAGCTCGGGGAGCTACAGCGCATTCTCAGGTATTGTTACCGGGGTGACCCTGGATGAGAGCTCCAGCCCAAGCTGGCAGGAGATGTGCCGCATAGATTCAGTGGTTGTGATAGATGATACTTCCTGCACCATCTACTGGTCCACTTCCAGTCCCGCCACAGGGTTTCTGGTATGCCGCGAATCCCAGAGCTTTGACGGAGACACTACCGAAGTATCGGTTACCCCTTCACAGCAGCATTCGGAGGTTCTGACCGGCCTTCAGCCGAACAGGAGCTACGTGGTGAAGGCTGTCTCATACTCTGATGATGAAACCACGGTGGTTCTTTCAGCTGAATTCCCCTTCATAACTGAGATAGAGGGTGATATCAATTTCGTTCTGAGCGACTCCGAACTGGAACTGGAAGAGGGGGGAAGTGCCCAGCTTCTTCTCAGCCTGGACAGCGAACCTCTTTCCGATGTTGAGGTATCGGTCCGGAAGGTAAGTGGTGATACCACATTGTCAATATATTCAGGTTCCCAGATAACATTCGGAAGCGGCAATTGGGAGAGCGGGGAGGTCATAGAGGTGGCCGCCGATGAGGATATCGACTGTGATGACGGCGCGGCCACATTCGTTATCGAAGCCGAGGACGGTTCGGGAATCCCCACTGTTTTCTTTACCGCCGGGGTATCCGACAATGATGAAACCCCTCAGCACGAAGTTGTTCAATCTCCCGCCGTAACGGTTTATCCGCAGCCGTTCAATCCGGACGAGGGTTCGTTGCGCCTGGTAAACCTTCCGGAGAGGGGAGAGCTGCATATTTACAATCTAACAGGCAAGAGGGTCTGGGAAACCAGCTGGAGCGGCACTGACAATACCGAATGGGATGGGATGAACACCAGCAATACAGGAGTGTCCAGCGGTCGTTATTTCATGGTAGTAAAGGACCTGGCCAATAACAGTATAGAGAAGAAAGCAATACTGGTGGTTAGATAGAACGCGGCCGGCGCCCGGATGGAGCCGCTACCTGGGCCATTTGAGCCGGTAGTCCCTCAGTTCCGATATTGGGCCATTCTCTCCTTCATTATAAGCGATCGCCACGTTGGCCATCTCGCGGGCAGTGACGTAATTGAGAATATAGTTCTTGCCGTCGTTGAAATCATTCTCCAGTATATCCAGTCCCCTCTCCATCTGTTCACTGAGGATATACTCCATGTTACGCGGCTTCATCCCGTGGCAGTGGACTTTGACAAAGATTACATCCTCCCTGCCTCTTACCGAGATCCCCTGATTGACCCACAGAGCTATTCTTGGCCCGGTCATTGGATTCCCAGAGCTGACATCGCCGTTATCTATCCCCGGGATCAGCCCCCCGCCAGCCCAGCTCAGGGCCAGGGGCCCCTGTATCATCAAAAGGTCACCGTCATCCCGCCCCCCCAGGGAAAGGTCCCTTCCCCGGTCATGTGATTTAGGTTTCTCCGGGTCGTCATTGGCATAGTAAATCGAGTTTATCTTCCTGGTCTGGCCGTCCGCTGGAGCGCATGGGAGAGTAAAATCGGCGTAACACCCGGTCTGCTTCAGCAGGGTTATTTCGTTATTCAGGCCGCACCACCGCCCATCTCTTCTGGAATTGTCCAGGGCCCAGTTTCCGTGTACGAAGCCGTACTTCAGCTCGCCTGACTCCTCACAGAGAAGCTGGTGTGAGGCCAGCTGTTCCTTGAATCTGCCAATCTTCTCAAGAAAGTCTTCTTCGGTGTCGCGGTCGTGATGTATGTGGATTTCCACCTCACCGAAACCTCTCCGGCAATGCCCGGCCAGCATCTCCAGCAGGTCCTCCCTGTACTGCTCCTGGGGATAGAAATAGGTATGAAGGGGTGGGCGGCCCTTGCTGTCGCGGTGGCTTCCGAACCTCTCTTCAAACTGTTCGATCCAATCACTTACTCTATCCAGCTGCAGCTCCGGCGGGTCTGAGGGTTTCTGCATCGGCTCGAAGTGATCGGCCATGGCGAAAAGAATGGTAAGGGGATGCTCCCCCCGCCGCTTCCTGAACTGCTGCCTGATCCAGGCGGGAAGCCAGATATCGATATCCTTATACATAGCCCTGTTTATCCTCCGTTAGATTACCACCAGGAATTTAATCAGAAGTATCAGCGCCGCAATCAAGATCAGCGTCATCAGCAGTGTCTTCCGGGATATGAAGGGCAGCCTGATATCAAATTCCCTGCTCATCATGTAAGCCGTAAGGGCGGAAAGGGCGATTACTATATAATAGACCGCATTATAGGTTCTGGATAGAAAGAATGCGGATACCAGGAATCCGACTATCGCCATCTGCATCGTTTCCAGATAGATGGTCATCCGTCCGGGAGGAGCGGCCCTTTCTATTATCAGCGTATCCCTGAACGACTTGACCATCAGGAGCATCCAGACGAATATCCCTGGAAGGCCCAGCTCGGCCATACAGAGTACCACCGAGTTATGGGCGGTGAGGTGATGAAACTCGGTAAAGTTACCGAAACCCACACCGAGGGCCGGGCGCCAGAAGAACAGGCTGAGCCCGGTGGCCCAGGCATCCAGCCTTCCGCTGGCGGAGGCCTCCTCCGTGGATATCTCGCTGAAACGCCCGGGACCGGCTATCAGCGCCATGACCAGGAGAATGGTTCCCAGAATGGCTCCCCGGAGCTTTCCGAACCTCTTCACGAAAAAGTAGCCCAGAACCGCTATCAGGCCGAGGAATGTGCCCCTGGAGTCGGTCAGATAGAGGGCATATACCAGAACCAGAAATGCCAGCATCCAGAGAGCACGTTTAAGGATGTTGGTGCTTCTGGAGAATCCGTTCACCAGGGCGAAGGGAGTGAAAACGAGTATGGTCAGGCCAAGGTCGTTGGGGTCCTCGAATATTCCTATCCATCTGATCCTCCCCTGGATCATGGTCTGTCCGGCTATATCCGATCCATGATAATACTGGTATATCCCGTTAACGGCCAGAAAGAGGGTTATAAAGAAAAGGAAGGTGTAAGCGGTCTTCAGCTGGCTGATATTCTCCACCAGACTGACCAGCATGAAGAAGAACATGAAGATCGGCAGAAAAGCCATGAAGGAGTCCTTGGCCGCGGTAAGGTAAAATATCTGCAGGTGGCTGAGCGGAATCAGGGCCAGGAAGATTACCATTATCAGTGTCTGGGGCATCCTGAAAGCGGGGAAGGGTTCCTTCCTGAGGGTCTTGTGTACCAGAAGGATTCCTATTATCACCACTGCCATAACCAGCATTATCGGCTGTCCCCTCAGTGCCCCCACGAACTCCTGGGGGCGCAGGTAGGTCATTGCTATATAGAGCAGCAGTCCCCAGAACGGGCGGAAGAATACCATTACCACGAAGAGTGAGCCGGCGAATGCGGCCAGGGCTATATTGAATGAGAATGCCAGCAGGGCAAGGGTGAAAATGGCCACAGTGGCAGCGGTTATCAGTATGGCGATTCTATTCTTCAAGGTGTAAGCTTTCCCGCATGATCTATTGCCTCCGGCAGTTGCTCTCCGGATTTCAGGTACTTATTCCTTCGCAAAGAAGACGGCATTGCAAATCTTGCCCTTCTTTGATTATTGCTGATTCTACTTTCCAGAGAGTGCTCATGCAAGCAGAATGTCCGATGCCAGCCGGTATCAGTCCACTTCCCTTACCAGGTTTCCGGTGATTCTCATTAGCTCTATCTCGTCCATTTTAGCCTGGTAGGTCGCCGAGATAACGCTGGTTTCGGCCCGGGTGAGATTGAGCTGGGCTTCTCTGAACTGCGTTGAGGTGACCCTTCCCAGGTCGTAGAGGTCGCTGGTGCGCTCGAAGTTCACCCGGGCCGCTTCCAGGTTCTTCCTCTCCAGATCCAGGACTGTACGGCTGTTGCGGTATGATTTATAGGCATTGACCAGATCGCGGTCCAGTTCCAGTCTGGCCTGCTCCTCCAGCAGCCTCCTGCTTCTGAGTTCAATGGATGCGTTTCTTGCGTCGGTCCAGCGCTGGAAACCGTTGAAAAGGTTCAGGCTCAGGGTGGCCTGGACTCCCCATCCCAGTGTGGGGTCATTGAGGCTGAATTCGTCCCCGTCTCCGTACTGCTCCCACCCGTATGAAGTGGATAGGTCCAGCCTGGGCATGAATGAGGAACGGGTTATCTTCTTTCCCAGGTCAGCCAGCCGCACAGACTCGGTAGCCTGGCGGTATGAGCTGTTGCTTTCCAGGGCGCTCTCCCTCATCGATTCCAGGGATCTCAGCTCGGTCAATTCAACACCGGGGTCGACTTCAAATTCAATGTCAACGTCGCGGTTCAGGAGGGAATTCAGGTTCCGCATCGCTTCTTCCCAGGCGAACCGGGACCTGACCACTGTAACGGTATCGGTATTGAAATCGACCCTGGCAGCCAGTACATCCACTGTTCCTCCCTGCCCGAACTCCGTGCGGCTTGTGACCCTGGCCAGCCGCTCCCTGGAGATATCCAGCAGCTCCCGGGATACCCGGAGGTTTTCGAACGCCTCCGCGGCTCCGTAATACGCGCTGCTGACCTGGATTAGTACCGATTCGATCTGCTGCCGGGCGTTCAATCTGCCTATTGTCTCCTCTGACTTCAGCCGTTTGTAACTGTATATATTCCCAAGGCCATTGAACAGGGTATAACTTGCACTCAACCGGGCGCTGGTTGAGGAGGTCTCGAGCTCCGGTCCGGAAGGAGGATCGCTGCTGTTGTAACCGGCGGAACCGGCAAAATCGATCCTGGGAAGCAGACCGGCATTACCGATATGGGCGTTGTTTTCTGCTATAGCGGCATCATTGCGTGCCGCGGCTATTCCAGGATTTCTCTCCAGAGCAAGTTTGACCGCCTCTTCGAAGGTCAGTACCGCGCCCCGGGCCGGGGTGCCGCCTGCAAGCAACAGGAGGCATAAAAGAGAAATCGTATATTTCATTGTTCGCATCCTTCTTCCTTTGAGTAACCATTTCTGTTCTGCCTGGCAAGGAAGAGCTCTTCTCTAACCGCCGCTTCCACATCCCGGTTGTTGAACTCCTTTCCCTTGACCAGCCTGTAGAACTGAACCTTGAGGAGGTTGAACCCCTTCAGCATGGAAGGGAGCATTACCAGTGTCAGTATGGTGCCGAACAGCAGGCCGTATGCCACGGAAATGGCCATGGGAGAGAGGAACTGGGCCTGGTGGCTCTGCTCGAATACCAGCGGAGCCAGCCCCGCAATGGTGGTCAGTGAGGTCAGCACCACCGGCCTGAAGCGGGAAATTCCAGCTTCAAAAAGTGCCTGGTCGTACTCCTGTCCCGATTTCAGTTTGCGGTTTACCGTGCTTACCAGGACCAGGGAGTCGTTGACCACGATACCCATAAGAGCGATAGCACCGAACATGGAAAGCATGCTCACTATGTAGCCCTGAACGTAGTGTCCCCAGAGCACCCCGATGATACTGAAGGGGATCAGCAGGAATACTATCACAGCCTGGCCGAAAGAATGGAAGGTGACCGCTATGATCAGGAACATCATTATCAGGATGGCGGGGACAACACGGTATATGGCGTCCATGGTTTTCTGGTTCTCGTAACTCTCACCCTCGAAACTGTACCGTACTTCCGGATACTGCTCGGAGATGCGGGGCATAACGTTGGCCCTGACATCAGCCAGCAGTGTCGGCACTGAGGCCTTGGTGCTGGTAACATCCGCCATCACGTTGATTACCCTCTGGCCATCAATATGGTTTATGGCCATTACCCCCCTCTCTATAGAAAGATCGGCAATCTCTCCCAGGGGGTACGAACCTCCTCCGGGGGTCCGGATCCTCATCTTCTCCAGGTCTGAGACGGAAGAGCGATCCTCCCGGCCGTAGCGAACCCATATTTTTACCTCGTCAATTCCCCGGAGGATCCGCTGGGCCTCACCGCCGAAGAACCCCATCCTTACCTGGCTTACAACCTCTGAAGTGGTAAGGCCAAGGGAGAATGCCTTTTCCTTCAGCTTGACCTTTACTTCCCTGAGCCCCGGCGGGTCGTCATCCATGACATCCTTGAGCTGGTTCATCTTCTCCAGCTCAGATTTCAGCATATCGGTAGCTCCGCGGAGCTGATCGAAGTTGTTGCTCTTGAGGGCTACTGTCACGGGCATCCCCCAGCGCCTGCTTCCCCCGAAGCTCAGCGTCTCGGCTCCCTCGATCATTCCCACCCGCTTCCTGAATGCGTTGGCGGCTTCCATATTGGTCCATTCCCTGGTCTCGCTTCCCACCAGGATGGCGTATGCCCCGGCCTGATGGGTCCCCGAGCCAACCCGGCGGTACACCGATTTTACCAGACGCTCCCCCTGATGCTGCTCTCGATACTGACGGTCGGTTTCCCATACCTTCTCTTCCACATAGGCGATAAGGCTGTCGGTGACAGCCGCCGGAGTCCCGGCAGGCATCTCCAGGTTGATGGAAACGGCCCGGCCCTCGATATAGGGGAAAAATGTTGTTTTCAGTATCCCCCCGCGGATCGCCCCTATGGTTATGGCGAAGATCGCGATTATTACGGAGATCGATACCGCCGGGAATCTTATGGAGGAGTTAAGTACCGGCCGGTATAATCTGTCGCGGATCCAGCCCAGTATCCTGTTTGAATGCTTCTCCAGCCAGCTCTTCTTACGACCGCATAGAGCCCTGGAGTGGGCTATATGAGAGGGCAGTATGAAAGCGGCCTCCACCAGTGACAGCAGGAGTGTGGCTATCACCACGAATGCCAGGTCCCGGGTATGATCCCCCAGCCCTCCCTCCAGGAAGAAAAAGGTCATGAATATGACCACGGTAGTAAGAACGGAAGCTATTACCGAGGGGAGCACCTCCACGGTTCCCGAGATCGCCGCGGGTACCGGCTTTTCGCCCCTCTCGTGGTGCTGATAGATATTCTCCGCTATTACAATCCCGTCATCCACCAGTATCCCCAGGATCAGGATCATCGCCATCAGGGACATGACATTGATGGTCAGTCCGTAGAAAGGTGCAATCATCAGCATCCCGGCGAATGAGATAGGTATACCTATTGCCACCCAGAAGGAGATATTGGGATTGAGTGAAAGTGAAAGAAACAGGATCACCAGGACCATTCCGATCATGCCGTTGGTAAGAAGTATATTCACACGTTCATTTATGATCTCGGAGCCGTCCCTGAGGACCATGGTCTGAACGTCACGGTGCGTGCTGTTGAATTCTTCTCCGTATTCCTTAACCTTTTCGGCGATAAAAAAGAGGTCCTCCTTATTGGTATTATCAACCGATACCCGCACCGCCGGTTTTCCGTTGTAGTAAATCCGGTTGGGGTTCTCCGACCACCTGTCCCGGACGGTGGCGACATCTCCGATACGCACCACGGTACCCTCTTCGCTGGAGCGGAGGACATGGTTCTCCAGCTCTTCGGCGTAGTAACCCTTGACGTCGGCCCGGATCAACAGCTCTTCCTCCTCACCTTTTATCCTGCCCCCGGTCGACTTTATGTTGGCGTTTCTTAC
>WJIX01000280.1 GCA_014730075.1 bacterium
GGATATCCTCCTGGATCAGCGCCCTGGTCCGGCCTGCGGAGATGGGAACTATCATGGAGGGCAGGCTGAGGTTGCTCATCCAGGCCTCCAGAAAGCTCTGCTGGCCTTCCTCCACCGGAGGCATTATCACCGCGGTGCTCACGTAATCATCCTCGGAAAGCAGCAGGTAGATCACAGCCGCAATGGCAAAGAGGATGGTGACAGCCGCTATTAACTTTCTCTTTTTGACCAGGTCATTCAGAATTATTATCCACATATTCTTCTATCCTATACCTTCAATCTGTCATCTGTCTAATGCTTCAGGCAGAAGGTGAGCATCACTCCCTGCGGAAACTCCTTCTCCTCGCCGAGTATTTCCATCTTCTCCAGCACTATATAATAATCCAGGTCCAGTTGAAACTGAAAATCGTATGTTCTGAAAAGAGCTATCCCGCCCCCGGCGCTCAGGATAAAGCCGGTTTTACTGTCGCTGTACTCTGATCTGCGTCCATTCTCCAACTCTTCATACTCTATCTTCAGACTCTCCAGCCCCAGGCCCGCCGAAATGAAGGGGCTGAAATCTCCTCTGCTGAAATACCTGCCTATCCTGGTATGAAGCCAGGTGAACCCCCACGCCCCGCTGCTCCATTTCACACCGGTCTTGCCTGAGAGGAAATAATCGAGCATGTCATGCTGCACCACGAAATCAACAGATGTCAATCTTTCCGCAATGCC
Organism: bacterium; assembly: GCA_014730075.1. Taxonomy (GTDB): domain Bacteria; phylum Krumholzibacteriota; class Krumholzibacteriia; order Krumholzibacteriales; family WJIX01; genus WJIX01. The sequence goes on from WJIX01000280.1 coordinate 715, forward strand.
GTAGGAATCCCCGACCGGCAGCAGAAACCCTGCGCGCAGTCCCTTGGTGGTAAAAGAGCTTCTTCTCCTGCCCGCTTCCATATCCCTCTCTGTTATCATACCCACCTCGGCGGTATCTTCGACCGTTTTCCCTGAGGAGATACTCCTGGCCATCCTCTTCAGCACGATATCCAAATCCTCCACTGTTTTCGAAGAGCCCTCCGCGGTATGAAGAACCTCGCTGCTCCCAGCTTCAACCAGGCTGATATTCACGATGATCTTGTTTCCGAACCTGGTCAGCGACCCTATCAGCGCTTTCCGGTACCCGGCATCTTCGGCAAACCCGCTTGCGCAGAGCGGAGTGTAGCATTGTACGTTGCCCACCACTTCATACGCTCTGACGGGGGAGTAGACCCCGCTCGCGGTCAGGGCGTCCCCGAAAACCTGGTCTACCGCGTCCAGCAGCTGCTCATCCACACCGGTGGACCTGAATCTGAACAGAAGCACATTCTCTGAGGCTGAACTGCTGCCAGCCGTCAGAAACATGATCAGCAAAATTATGAGAAAAAACTTTTTCATAGGTATTCTCCTGTCTGCTCCGCCCCACAGTCTACAGCAATACCCCCGATAGCAAAAGATATATATTACCGGGCTGCTCTCTAAATCAGCTCCTCCAGTTTCTCCGCCGCTCTTCTCAGGTGTGGTATGACTATGGAGCCTCCCACTACCAGGGCCACATTGAACGCCTCGTAGAACTGCTCCCGGGTCGCCTCCGCTTCATAGGCCTTAAGCAGATGGTACTCGATGCAGTCATCACACCTGAGCACCATGGATGCGACCAGCCCCATCAGTTCCTTGGTCTTCTCATCCAGGGCGCCCCCGTGATATGCCTGGTCATCCAGGGCGAAGAATCTCTTTATACCCAGGTGCTTCCCGGAGAGGACTATCTCGTTGAGCCTGTCGCGCTCCTGCATGAACTTCTTGTCCCACTTTGCCATTTCAATCACCAGCCTTTAATGAAATGTAAATCCCTGATCTGGAATAAATCATCTTCTTTCATTCCGGAAATGTATTATCACCCCGGCATCACCTTCATATACCGTTTCTTCCCGGCTCTCAGAAGCACCGCCCCTTCCCGCAGATCTGAAACTGTAATATTCTGGTCGAAAGATTCTATACGTTCATCATTGATATAGGCCCCTCCCTGTTTTATCAGCCTCCGGGCTTCGCTGCGCGAGCTTACCAGCCCGGAATCAGCCAGGAGCACGAAAGCGGGGACCCCTTCCCGGAGAACTCCGGCCTCTATCCGGTATGTGGGGACCCCGTCATCTGGAGTGCCCTCTCCGGAAAATAGCGCTTTGGCCGCGCCCCGGGCTTTGTCCGCATCTTCCTTTCCGTGAAGAAGTGCGGTAACCTCATAGGCCAGCCTCTCCTTGGCCGCGCGTATGTCAGCCCCTTCTACTCCGCATATTTCTCTTATCTTATCGGGTGGCAGGAATGTGAACAGGAGCATGAACTTCTCCACATCCCGGTCATCGGTATTTATCCAGTACTGATAGTATTCGTATGGGGATGTCCTGGAGCTGTCCAGCCAGATCGCCCCTCCTTCGGTCTTGCCCATCTTCTGGCCTCCGGCGGTGGTAAGAAGCGGAAAGGTCAGAGCCTCCGCCTCGCCACCCTCAACCCTTCTGATCAGGTCTGTACCTGCCAGAATATTTCCCCACTGGTCGTTACCGCCCATCTGGACCCTGCAGTCTTCTTCCCTGTACAGGTGCAGGAAGTCATAAGACTGAAGAAGCATGTAATTGAACTCTATGAAATTCAGGCCGGTCTCCAGGCGCTGGCGGTACGACTCGGCGGCCAGCATCTTGTTGACGCTGAAGTGCCTTCCGATATCCCTGAGAAATTCTATGTAATTCAGAGACCTGAGCCACTCCGCGTTATCCATCACTACCGCTGTTTCCCTGGAGAAATCAAGGAACCTTCCGATCTGGGCGGCCAGGGCTTTGCCGTTGCTGTCGATCTGTTCGGCTGAGATCATCTTTCTCATTTCAGTCTTGCCGCTGGGATCCCCTATCATCGCCGTCCCCCCACCCAGAAGGGCTATCACCCTGTGCCCGTAGCGCTGCATGTGCGCCAGGGCCATTATCGGAACCAGGGAGCCACAGTGCAGGCTGTCGGCGGTGGGGTCGAACCCGATATAGCAGGTAGTGCTTCCGGAGAAAAGATCCCTGACATTCTCCTCGCTGCTACACTGTTCTATGAAACCACGCTGCTTGAGCTCGTCAAATACATTCGTCATATCTGCACTCCCTGAGTCCGGATTTTTAATGCTTTTACCTTCTGATTACTTTATATTCATAATAATAATAGAAATAAACAATAATATTTTCAACGGTTCTCCGAAAGGTATAATAATGATAAAGCGGATTTTCATCACCGGATTGCTCGCCTGCATCGCCCTGGGCTTATCCTCAGCGGGTGCCGGCGCCGAGACAGCGGAAGAAGAGATATTGCGGCTCAACCGCATGATAGAGGAGAAGGGATACCACTGGAAGGCGGGAATAACCTCCATGAGCTATCTCAGCGACGAGGAGTTCAGAAGACGCGCCGGGTTCATCCCCATGACGGAATCAGAGAGAAAGAATATTCCCCTGAACTACGGGGCACCGGCGGATGTGGATGACGATTATTTCAACTGGCGGGATATGGAAGGGTTCACCTCGGTGAAGAACCAGGGCAATTGCGGCTCCTGCTGGGCGTTCGCCACCCTCGCGCAGGTAGAAGCCCATGTCCGGATCTACGACCACCGCTACGAGGACCTCTCGGAGCAGCAGCTGATAGACTGCACCGGCTGGGGATGCGGGGGAGGGCCTCTCAGCCCTGCCTACGGCGTCATGAAGAGTTACGGCTCGGTCGCCGAGAATGATATACCTTACCAGGAGGACGATATATATCTCTGCACCCAGACTGATTACTCCCCCAGGGCCAGGATAAGCGATTACAGCCTTATCGTAAATTCGGTAAACAGCATCAAGAGCGCCCTTCAGACCGGCCCGGTGGTATCAGGAATATACGCCACATCCAACGCATTCCGCAACTACACCGAAGGGTGTTTCGACACAGATTTCCCCAATCAGGTCGACCACGCGGTCCTGATACTGGGCTGGGACGACAACGCCTGCGGCGGAGACGGGGCCTGGATCTGCAAGAACAGCTGGGGAGAGGGATGGGGAATGGACGGCTTCTTCATGATAAAATACGGTGTTTGCGGGATAGGCGAGGTGGAATCCTGGCAGATTGATTACCAGCCGAACGTCCTCTTTTCCGGGAGCGTACCATCAGGCGTTCTATTCGGCGGGGAAGATATCACCCTCAGCTGGGAGACCGGCGACGAGGGCCCTTACGATATAGATATTACCCTTTTCGACAACAATAACAAGGGGCGCTACTGGAGCATAGCTGACGACACTACCGGGATCAGCTCGATAACCTGGCAGCTTCCCAATGAAGTCATCTCCAATGCCTCCATTGTAATAGATGCCATCTCTCAGGATACCGATATCAGGGGAAGGGACGAGATCGAGAATCTCACCCTGACCTTCAGGACCAGGGTCCTGGCGAACTCACCCAACCCCTTTACCGAGAGCACTTCGATATCGTACTCGATTTCCTCCCCCTCCAGAGTGGAACTGAAGATATTCTCCCCCGAGGGAAAGCTGGTAAGAACCATCACCAGGGATGTACAGCCGGGTGAGCACAGCGTCGAATGGGATGGGACTGACCAGAGCGGAGAGCGGGTAACCCCGGGGCTGTACCTCTGCCGGATAAGGGGCAAGGGGTTTGAGGATACCAGGAAGATAATATACCTGAAATAACTCTGCGGGCCAGCCTGACCTGATCCACATTTAACTTAACTGCAGCAGATTGCGGGAAAAGTGCGATTTCAGAAGGCTGCCTCCGGAATGGCAGAAGTTGGCGAACACCCTGGTTATGTAAAATAAGCATTATAGGGGCATGGCGTCCACAAAACATAATATTCGATTACATTCGACAATCATAAAGCATAAAGAATGGCGTTCTCAACTGGATAAGAGCATAATAGTATTTCTTAACAAAAACCAACCCTTACCAAGAAAGGAGAACGCCTATGGACAGGTATATTGGATTAGACGCCCATTCGTCAAGTTGTACTATTGCCGTCATCGGACCCAGCGGCCGCAAACTTCAATCTCAGGTTCTCGAAACCAATTCCAAAGTGTTGATCGACTTCATCCGAACAATCCCTGGGAACCGTCACTTATGTTTAGAGGAAGGAACACTCTCGAATTGGCTCTACGAAGTGCTTTCTTCCCACGTTCAACAAATTGTTGTCGTGAGTATTCGACAAAGCCGGGGGCCCAAAAGCGACAAAATCGATGCGTTTGCTCTAGCGGAGAAGCTACGAATCGGTGCTGTGAAAACGAAAGTTTACAAGAAACA
>WJIX01000281.1 GCA_014730075.1 bacterium
TCTATCATCAGACCCCGGATAATGGCGAGAGTTATGGGAAGACGCAGGAGAACGCAGGTACCCCTGTCTTTTTCCGTATGTATTTCCATTTTGCCGTTGAACTCTTCCAGTATACTCTTTACCACGTCCATTCCTACTCCGCGGCCCGAATCGCCGGTGACCTTTTCCCGGGAAGAGAATCCCGGCAAACATAGCAACCCCACAATTTCCTCTTCGCTGAGTGAATCAGCGTGCCCGGGGTCCATTATTCCCCGCTTAACCGCTACCTCTCTGATCTTTTCAAGATCTATACCCCTTCCGTCGTCAGAAATGGTGATAATGATCTGGTTATGCTCCCGGTGAGCCTCCACCGTGATAACTCCCTTCCGCTCCTTCCCCTTCTCCTCTCTCTCATCAGGATCTTCCAGGCCGTGATCCACCGCGTTCTTTACCACATGCATAATCGGGTTCCTGATGCTGTCAACCAGCCTCTTATCCAGCTCGGTGCTCTCACCCGATATTCGGCAGTCCACCTCTTTGCCCAGCCTGTTAGCCATATCCCTGACTACGAACGAGACTTCCTGAAATATCGACTTTACCGCTACCAGGCGGCTGCTCATAACCTTATCCTGAATATCATTTATTATCTGGCTCTGTTCGTTCAGGCTTTCACGCAGGTTCTCCACCATCTTCTGCTCGTTTGCCAAACTTTCCAGTTCCTGGACCAGGTCCTCGCTCCTGGTCCTGTTTATCACCAGCTCTCCCAGCAGATTCATAAGATCATCCATCTTCCTGATATCCACCTTGACAGTGCTCTGCTTGGCCGGAACCGGCTGCGAGGATTCGCCGGCAGAGGATTGCTCTACTTCCTGATCCACCGGTTCTTCTTCATTTTCGGGCTCATCGCTTTCTCCGTCACTATCCGATTCCTGACCGGGCTTAGTCACGGGCTCTTCTTTCTGAACCCCGGAAAGTTCACTCTTTGCCGGTTCAGCTTTCCGGGAGAGGATCTCATCCAGATCGAATTCCCTTATATGGTATACCTCGAGTTCCTGGTCCAGAATCTCTCTTAAATCATTCTCCCCGTATCTGTTTACAAGAAGAAGATCCACTCTGTCCCGGTATTCCTCTTCGATATACTCTGAGGGGGGTATCGACCTGAAAAACTGCGACTCCTGCTCCAGGGCCCTCATGCTGAGCATTACGCGTGGAATCTCCATTCCGGCTTCGGCAGCGGTTCCGAAACTGACTGTCCAGATCCTCCCCTCCCTGGCGGCTCCGTAAAATTCCTCCTTTTCGCTTTTCAGGAGAATATTTCCCCAGTTAACCGGTTCTCCTTCGAATCTGAAATGCATTTCCGGCTCAGCCTGCTCACTTTCCGGCACGGGCTGTTCATCCTGCATTCCGGCCCCGGTATCTGAAACAGGGTTCTCCCCTTCATCCTGAAACCGTTCCAGCTCTTCCACCGCTTCGGCAAATTCAAAACCCTTTTCGTCGCCGCTCTCCGCAATATGGCTGAGGATGTCGTTAAGCACCCGGGCACTTTGGAAAAGCAGGTCAGATACCCTTTGTGAATACTGGTATTTCCTGTTTCTTATTCCATCCAGGATATTCTCAATACGGTGAGCAAATTCCGAGGTGACAGAAAATCCCATGAACCTGGCCGCGCCCTTGAAGCTATGTACCAGCCTGAAGAGCCGGTTGAGTGAGTCCCGGTCGCCTGGCTGGCTGTCAAGTTGAAGAATAGCCTCTTCTATACCTTCCATGGTATCGCTTGAATCATCCAGGAAAGTCTTGAGGATAGAATACAATTTGCCATCGCTCATGCTTTCACCTTCCTGTAGATATTATGAGCTATGCTGGAAATATTTCGGTAATCATCCTCATTCAGGATCTCGGAATGCCCCAGGAGAATGAACCCTCCCGGTCTTATACTGTCGATCAACCTGTCCATGATCTGCTTCCTGGACTCCTCTCTGAAGTATATCAGGGTATTGCGGCAGAAGATCGCGTCGCTGAAACGGAACTTATTCCAGTTACTGTCTTTCAGGTTAAACTGAAAGAAATTAACCATTCTCGATATTTCTTCACTTATCTGGTAACCGCCCTCTACCCGTTCAAAATGCTTCCAGAGCAATTTATCCGGCAGTCCGTTAATTTCATACTCTTTGTAGAATCCATTTTTGGCCTTTCTGAGGAGCTTCATTGATATATCAACGGCATTGATCCTGAACAGCCGGCGCTTATGCGGGGGCATCATCTCGTGAAGCAGGATAGCAATGGAATAAGGTTCCTGGCCGGCAGAACAACCCAGAATATTGATTATCACCCTCTTATCATTGTCTATCTTCTCATTGACCAGGGCCGGAAGTATTACATCCGAGAGGATCGTGAACTGTTTGGTGTTTCGAAAGAACCAACTCTCGAATACCACTATCTCTTCCAGAAGCACCTTCAGTTCCTCCCCCTGCGGGCCTTCCTGCTCCAGCATATTATGGTAGTCCTCGAAGGTATCGATCCCGAGTACCCGCATCCTCTTGAGAAGCCGGTTGGTCAGGAAGGTGACCTTGTAATCTAGAATATGCAGGCCTGTATTCTTTTCGATCAGCTTTCGGAACCAGTCGAATTCGGCTCTGCTGAGTATCCCTGACTGGGTGGTTAGCATCCTTCCTCCGTTTTTTCTGCGTCCGGCAGAATGATTTCTATACATCCACCATCCGGGATTGCTCCGCCTGATATATCTTCATGACATCTATCAGATAAAGGAGTTCGCCTTCATGAAAGATTATACCCTTAAGAAAACGGTTCCTATCGCTCTTCGCCTGCTCGGGAGGAGGCTGGATCCGTTCTGCCGGTATCCGGTTGACGTAGTGTACCAGATCAACAGCAAGGCCAAGAGAAGAGAGTTCGTGTTCAACCACGATCAAGCGGCTCTTTCCGTTGAGGGTAATAGGATCAAGTCCAAGCCTCTGCCGTATATCCATGACCGGGACAATTCTACCACGCAGATTGGTTACCCCCATGATATACTCCGGGGAACCGGGCATATCGGTAATCCGTTCGATCCTGGTAATTTCATTTATATGACGGATATCCTGCCCGTATAATTCTTCACCGAGATTAAAGCAGACATAGGTCAGCGATTCAGTTTCATTAAGGTTTTTTCCGTCTTCCATTTTTCCCCCTTGACATTACTGAAGCCATCAGTAATTAATTTCGGTAACTATGAAGAAAACTTTAACCCCAGGTGGTGAATTAGGAACAATATCTCAGGGTGCCGGTTAAGTAATTATTCCGCAGACTGTTATAGTTCCAGAAAAGAGCAGGGAATGGACAGCAGAAGAATCAGGATCACACCGCTTCTCTGGGGGGTCGCTTTCACCGCCCTGGGGGTCATAGAACTGGTAAAACAGTATGAGATTGTATACGGCATACCGGTGTGGGCCCTATGCTTCTTCATCATTGCATTCAATAATTTCATGGGCAGCGAGTGGGTCCGTACCAGGCTGGGAATCGATAATCCCAGGATCATTAAGATCGCCTCGGTAGCGAATATTGCAGCCATATCGGTTCTTATTCTTTCACTTATAGTCGAATTCGCTCTGAGCTGATTATCAGGAGGATCTCTCCCGGCTGCTTCCGGAAAACCAGCTCAGAACTACCCCGCCGGCAAGTGATATAGCTGCCATCAGGTAGAAGATTCCGTTTCCGAATCTGTTGTAGGGGGTTCGGCCGGAGGGACCTTCTACTCCACAGTAGATTATCCCCTCCCTGTTAAGGCCGTACTTCTTCAGGACCCTGCCGGCAGGATCGATATACATGGAGACTCCGGTATTGGCAGAGCGGAGAATGAAAACTCCGTTCTCAACGGCCCGGAGGATTGCCGTTTCGGAGTGCTGTACAGGACCTCGCTGGCTGTTGAACCACCCATCGTTGGTTACATTCACCAGGAAGCGGGCTCCCTTTCTCACATATTCTCTGGACTGGTCAGCGAAAGTGGACTCGAAACATATCAGCACCCCGAAATCTCCTGCATGGGAGTGGAATATGGTCATCCTGCGGCCGCTCTTGAAATTGGCCTGTCCGAACCTGATATTCTCAAGCCGGGGGAATATCGAACTGAATGGTATCTTCTCGCCGAAGGGAAGCAGGTTTATCTTGTAATAGCGTCCGGTCAGCTTACCCTCACTGTTGAAAAGACCGGCACTGTTGTACGATTTCCACTCCCCTTCCCCATAGACGTGATCTATGAATCCAACCAGAAGATCAACCCCGTTTTCTTTCGCAATCCTCTGAAGCCAGGCCCGGTAACCGGCTGAGCGCCTTATCGAGATGGGGGCGGAGGTCTCCGGAAAGATAACCAGCCCGGCACCCTTTTCTGCAGCTTCGGCGGTCAGCTGTTCTATCTCCCTGAAGA
>WJIX01000282.1 GCA_014730075.1 bacterium
CCTTGTATTCAGGGTTCCATTTGACATCCAGCCCGACATTCGGCTGTACCACCGCTATCTCCGATCTGTCGATTTTTCCTGACAGCTCCTGATAATCGCGCACCCTTTCAATGCCGAACCATATGTGTCCCCCGCAGATAATGACCAGCAGGGCCAGTGATACTGTTTTCCATCTCAGGGAGGGTGCGAAAAGGGCCAGGGCCAGAAGCAGATTAATCAGAACCAGTACCAGTGAAAGCCCGTATGAACCGTAGAGCGCCAGCCCCTGGATGGCGAATGGGTACTTGACCAGGGCGCTGGAGATCACACCCCAGGAGAAGGCCAGCTCGCCGCTGGAGCGAACCATCTCTGCCAGGGGAAATAGCCCGGGTGCAGCTATAAGCGCTCCGAACCCGTATCTCTTGATCAGATAAGCGAGGGCCAGTCCGAAAAGGCCTGGGAATAGAGCCAGGTAGATGACCAGTAGCGAAACTCCAGGGGCCAGGACCCATCTCGCCGTTACATTAGAATCGGGAATTACATTGGCGATCCAGTGAAGAAGGATTCCAAAGAAAATCGTCCCGAAGATAAAACAGGCAAGAAATCCCCTTTTCAGAAAGTCCGTTTTCAGGCGTCTCTCCCTGCTTTCCGTAATGAAATACCAGAATAACGGCACCAGGGCAAAAATAACAAAAACCCTGGCGGGGTAAGGAGGAAATGAGAGGGCCATCATAATCCCTGAAAGGGCGCCGGCGCTTACCTCACGGCCCCACTCTCTTGCGAATGACGAAATACTCAAGTCAGACCTCGCTTTCCACTGGATTATATATAAAAATATAATTAATAGACAGGATAAAAAAGCTCTCCGATGGTCCGATATTATTATAAACTGAACTGTCGCCATGAGAGCAGAATCAGGCAAAAAAAAGAACCACCCTCAGCCGCGGTCCGGTTGCTTTCAGGGGGGACTTGGAGCCGCGGCACGGATGGCTCAAATGCCGGAATTACTGGGTAAGATAGGAATTCCGGCCAGCTGGTCGAGTAATCAAGCAGCAACGATATACCAATACATTAATTGTGCCAGCCGGAGGGAGGGTTGATTTATTCTGGCCCCCACTGATAACTTGTATAATATCAATATGTTAAAGGATAGCTTTCGGAATTCCGGGCCAGCAGGGATTCAGAACGGCTGTTCAGCCGGTTAACACGGCCAGGATGCTGGTCCCTTTAAAAGGTTAATATAATTATAATTGCCTTACTGATGGCTGGTGTCAATGATTTGTACGATTGTTGAGCGGAATATACAGTGGAAAGGGTGGCCGGTAAGGTATAAATGCCGGTTATCCTATCAGGTGACTCAGGCCGGCCTGTTTGAGCTCCTTGTAAAGGGTGCCCCTTGAGATACCGAGCCACCTGGCGACTTCCGTCTTGTTACCGTGGCAGCTCTTCAGAAGCCTCAGCAAGGTTTCCTTCTTCTCCTTGCGCCCGCTTCCGTTGATGATCCTGCGTGCATCCGGCCTTATCTTCGATCCTCTTATTCTCTCGGGAAGGGCATCAACAGTGATAACTCCCCCCCGGCTTATCCGCCTTATCCGCCTGATCACCGAGATGAACTCCCTGACATTACCGGGCCAGGGATATCTCTGTATAAACTTCAATGCGTTCTTTTCTATCTTCAGTTTTTCCCCGTTGCCATTGCCGTTGCCGCACAGGCAGAACGCCATCAGGGGAACTATATCCTCGCTCCTTTCCCTCAGCGGAGGGACCATTATAATCTCTTCATTTATACGGAAATAGAAATCCTTTCTCATGGACCCCTCTTCCATCTTGCTTTCCAGGTCACGATTGGTTGCCGATATCAGCCTGATATCGATTTCTCTTTCCTCATTCTCTCCAACTCTCCTTACTTTTCCCTCCTGGAGGACTCTCAGCAGTTTGGCCTGCTGGGCCGGGTCCAGCTCACCTATTTCATCCAGAAAGAGAGAGCCGCCAGATGCTTCCTCGAACAGTCCCTTTCGGTCGGTTACCGCACCGGAGAAGCAGCCCTTTCTGTGCCCGAAAAATTCACTTTCGAAGAGGCGGTATGGTATTGCGGAGCAGTTGACCGCCACGAAATTGCCCCCCGATCTTCCGCTCAGATCGTGAACCGCCCTGGCCACCAGCTCCTTTCCGGTTCCGGTCTCTCCGGTAATCAGAACGGGGCCCTGGTGAGTGGCCGCGAATTCCACATCGCTCAGTACATCCCTCATCAAGCCGGATACCGAAACTATTCCCTGGTGTAGTATGAATTCGGGCGAGAAACCGACTTCAACGTATGTCCTTCTGCCACCTCTGACTTCTACCGGCCCGGCAAGCTTTTTCCTGATGGGGTATACCCTGTTCAACAGTTTTTCTGCATTCTCACGCAGGGAAGGGTTATCGATACCGCCCGCAAGGTGGGATGTCTCTATCAGAAGGTGCCATAGTTTGTTTACAGCCTCTTTTTCCCCGGAGGGTGGTTTGCTGTCCCCTTTCAATGCATATTCGTAGATATTTTCGGCGTAACTCAGTTTTACGCCGGCCAGATCCAGGTCCGAGCCGGTAATCCTTATCGCCTCAACCGCATTGTCAAAAAGCCGCATTCCCTCCTCCGGATCTCTGGAAAGAAAAGACAATTCAGCCATATTCCAGTAGACCAGCCCCTTCTCCCTTTCCGCCCCGTTCTCCGAGGCAATTTCCAGGGCCTCTTCCAGATACTCTTCAGCTTTGCGGAAATCTCCTGTTTTCATCATTATTCTTCCCAGGACCCTGTTCTGCTGCAGGGCCACATCGCCGCGGGGGATCGTTTCATTTATAATTTCCAGTGCAGAGAGGCAGCAGGACCGGGCCTCGCCGAACTTCTCAAGGGCGGAGTAAACCTGGCCCATATATCCGGCAGACAGGGCCCTCTCCCTGGAAAATCCGTTCCCGCCGGCAATGGAATCGGCCTTCCGGTAAAGCATGAGGGCCTGTTGATAATTCTCCCGGTACCGTTGGATATTACCCAGGGCAAGGTAGCACCTGCATACACCCGCTTTCCATTCACACTCCTGAAACGAGGCCAGAGCTTCTTCAGCCCCCTTGAGAGCGGCATCGAATCTGCCCAGCCTGTAGCAGGAAATCGCGTAGTTGAGGCCCGCCGCGCCGCGGTTATAGATATCACCAATCCGCCTGGATATCTCCAGAGCACGCCGGAAGTAATCGGGCGAGTTGACCAGGTACCCTCCCTTCATTGAGAGCAATCCAAGGCTGCTCAGAACAGCGCACTTTCCCCTGTCATTACCGGAATGGGTGGCAAGGCCGAGTGCGGCTTCGAGCTTTTCACGGGCTTCGGCCATCCTGCCCAGTTCCATCAGACAGAGGCCGGTTATCATCAGGCGGTTGACCTCGAAATCCCTGTCTTCAACTCCATCAGAGCATTGTTCAATACATTCAAGGGCTCCCCGGTAGTCTCCTCTTCTTCTCCGTATGTTGCTCTTTATCAGGATCATCTCTCTGTGGATCTTCTCATTACAATCAGGACGGTTAATCTTCAGAAGGGTTGACAGCCGGTTAAGATGATTATGGGCTTCATCGAATCGGGAGAAATAATACGCGCACCTGGCCGAGGAGACCAGAACGCGGGAGGTGATCTCCGGATCAGAATCAGTGGTTTTTATGATACCAAGTACATTTCTGGCACAGATATAGGCCCGCCTGTACTCTCCCCTTTTAAGCATCTGCTCGATATTGCCGAGCAGTTTGTTTATGGTATCAGTAATGCTCGACATCAGAATAAAATCTTATCAATGCTGGTGTAGACGGAAAATATAAACAGTTCGAATTTATTCAACGGAATCTTCCGGATAACCACAGTCTCTCCGGGCCGGAGCAGCTTCCCACCCGAACTGCCACTGTTGCCATTGCTGCCTGGTGCCGGTTCAACCAGAATGCTCAGGTGTGGATCTTCACC
>WJIX01000283.1 GCA_014730075.1 bacterium
AGCTCTGCATATCGGCTCGCCGTCAGGCGTCCAGCCGGCATGGATACTCCCGTCCGCGTTGATCCTCTGTGCGTAGATATGATTATTGCCGTCTCGATTGTCCAGCCAGGCGATTATAGCGCCCCCCGCACCATCGGTGGTAATCAGAGGTTCTGATGGAGCTGGCTGATAGAGGATAGGCGCCACCGGAACGCCATCTGTCGCCCAGTATGCAGATGTTGAAGAATACCCCGCTATCAGGAACAGGGTAACGAATACCGTAAACATTTGTATCTTTCTATTCATTATTCATCTCCGTGGTTTTGCCAGCTCATGTATTACAAAACTGGAGCCATGGGGGGCAGAGGCAGGGATAATTAAATATTCTTTCATTATTTATGTTTCTTTCATTAGCGGAACGCTATCCGTATAGTCTACTATTATACCATATTTTCAGGGATTCAACAATGAATGTGGCCTGCCCGCTCGGGGCCTGGTGGAGTTTCCCCAATTTATACGCTATCAGGCAATCGATTGATTTGTGTATTGTGCGGCTGCGTGATATTTTCAAAAACGCATTGATTTGCCCGGCGAGCAAATCTGCTGCTCCCGGTCCTCAGGCTCGCTCTTTCTGCCCCTTTCTGGGCAGAAAACCGTGTCCGCTCGCCTTGCGGAGGGTTTTGAAAAAATCACGCAGCCGCCCTCATCAGCAGTAAAATCCCTATTCCACTTGGTTATATTAATAACTGTCTGAATGACTTGTGGTTAGCCGAATACTGGGGCAATTATTGGGGAAAGTCCTGACGTGGCCTGCCCGCTATGTTCTCCGTGGAGCAAAACAGGGGGGAGTCTTAAGACCGGAGCTCCGCCAGTATTATTCTAATTATAATATGGTAGACAGGAAGCTGGAATTGCTTCATAACTTGAACTGTCAAAGTAGCTTTTCACATAAGGGCCGGCATCAGCCGGGGAAGGGTCCTTAATGGCCTAAAGATGAAAGGAGCCTGAAATGGCAGATCTTCGCCAGCGAATCCTCGAGATAACAGGAAAACCCAACATGACCGGATTTGCCACCGTTACTGAAGATGGGGCGCCGTGGGTCAGATATGTAATGGCGGTTGCCTCCGATGATATGAGCATACGGTTTTCCAGTTTCCTCGAATCCCGCAAGGTTTCTCATATAGAGAACGATCCGCGGGTTCACCTGGTATGCGGTGTGACTGACCCGGAGAAGTGGGACAGCTATATTCAGATTGCCGGGACCGCGGAGGTGGTTACCGACCTGGAAGAGAAGAAGGAGTTCTGGAATCCGATGATAGCGGAGTATTTTGAGGGGCCTGAAGATCCGAACTACGTGATCATTAAGGTAACCCCGTCCAGGATTGAATATTACGGAAAGGAAAATATGGAGATGGAGGTTTGGACTCCCTGACCGGAAAGGTTGATTTGCTGTGGTAATTCTTGAATATATCTGGTCATTCCTGGTCTCCTCATGGAGCACTCTCAGGGAGATGTCCCCCTACCTGCTGTTCGGATTTCTGGTGGCTGGGATTCTCTCGGTGCTGGTCAGGCCGGAGAGCGTTGAGCGGCACCTGGGGGGCAGGGGGGTGCTTCAGATCGTCAAGGCGGCCCTGTTCGGAGTGCCACTTCCGCTATGCTCCTGCGGGGTAATACCAGTATCGGCCTCTCTTAGAAAGCACGGGGCCAGCTCCGGGGCAACCACTTCATTTCTTATCTCCACTCCCCAGACAGGGGCCGACAGTATACTGGTTACCCTCAGTCTTCTTGGCCCTGTGTTCGCCATAGTAAGACCGGTAGTTTCATTTGTCAGCGGCCTGCTTGGGGGTGCACTGGTGCTCGGTTTCGGCGAGAAGGAAATGGATAAGGAAGAAAACCGCCCGGTATGCCACGCTGATTGCTGCACCGGCACGGGGGAGAAGAAGTCCGGTTTCATTCAGGTCCTGAGATACGGATTCAGGACCCTGCCCGAAGATCTATATAAGGCTCTTATAATCGGAATCATGATTGCCGGACTGATATCGGCGATAATCCCGGAAGATTATTTCGCCCCGGTTCTGGGAGGGGGTATACTCTCTCTTCTTATACTGATGGCGGCGGGTATACCGGTCTACGTCTGCGCCACCGCTTCGGTCCCTATCGCGGCTGCCCTGATTGCGAAGGGCGTCTCGCCGGGGGCGGCGCTGGTTTTTCTGATGACCGGGCCGGCCACCAACGCGGCTACCATCTCCACTGTATGGAAGATAATGGGAAAAAGAACCGCCCTTATTTACCTGGGGACTGTAGCTGTAAGCGCACTGGCGGCGGGGCTTATGATGGACTATGTATTGATCACCGGCTCTGTGGGTATTTCATCGTCCATGCCCTGGATGATACCGGGTCAGGTCAAGACCGCCTGCGCAGTCATCCTTCTGGTTGTTCTGGCCTCGGCGGCCATGGCCAGGCCGGAGCACCATCATGAAGAGGGCAAGGAGGGAGAGAGCAGGATGAAGGTAAGAATCTCGGGGATGACCTGTCATCACTGCTCCGGAGCGGTCAGGAGCGCACTGCTGGAGAACAGCAATATTGAAACCGCGGTGGTGGATCACAAGAAAGGCACAGCGGTTATAACGGGGCGGGGGTTCGATATCGATCAGCTTAAAAGAATCATTGAGGATGCCGGGTACCGTTTTGAAGATGCTGAAGAGATAAATAACCTGTAACCCTGAACCCCTCGAGGACCGATCTTCTAGTGCATATAGCTTCCCCCGTTTATATCTATGGTAGTACCGGTGGCATGGTCCATTCCCCCGCCTGCTATCAGCACCGCTACCGGAGCGATATCCCCGGGGGTGGTAAGCCGGCTGAGGGCGAGCTCATTGAGGATCTCCTCTTCGCCCTTTCCCTGAAGATGGTGATCTATCATCTCGGTCCGGACGAATCCCGGCGCTATGGTAAAACACTTTATATTGTGATTGCCGAAGGAACGGGCTATCGAACGGCTCAGTGACACCAGCCCCCCCTTGCTGGCGGCGTAATGGAGATGGTCTGCGGTCTCTCCCCTGAAAGCGGCCCTGGAGGCGATATTTATGATCCTTCCGCCGCCGGCCGGGATGAAGTGATTGATCGCTTCCCGGCATAGGATGCCGGCGCCGGTGAGATTGACTGCGATGGTCCTCTCCCAGTCCGCTATCCATTCTGGTGTTTCCTTTACCAGGGGAGAGTGCTCGAAGATACCGGCGTTATTGACCAGAAGGTCAACTCTGCCATATTTATCCAGCACCTGTCTGAAGAGTGATACTGCCTGCATGGGGTCCTGCAGGTCGGCGGTGAAAACTGCCGAATCGTTTCCCAGCTGATCTGACAATTCTGCAGCCTGGCTGGCCCTTTCCCTGCAGTGGACCGCCACTGCGGCGCCTGCCTTGCCCAGCGCTTCGGCGATCGCTCTGCCGATACCTCTGCTTGAGCCTGTAACCAGGGCAGTCGTTCCGGTCAGGTCGATCTTCATACTTATCCCTCCTTCGCGGCAGGTGCCGCGGATCGGTAAAATCGTTAACAGCTGCGGGATAAGTATACTATAGAGAGGGGTTGAAGATAAACCGGTTTAACCGGATCGATACCGCTATGGGAACTTGACAAATCTTTATTTAAACTGTAACACTCTTTCTGTCTTGAGGTTTTGCTTCTTTATACGCTACCGGAGATTAACCGGTAAGAGAGGCGGCAGGATTACATGAACCCTGGCAGAGTAATCAGTATGCTCAGGAAGCTGTATATCAGGATAAGAATACAGGCCGCCGCACCGAGTGCCAGGGCGGCGCTCTACGCCAGGTACTACGGCATGGAATTCGGCGAGAATGTCAGAATAACCGGGATAATATCCCCGGGGAGCGAGCCGTACCTGATCAGAGTGGGGGACAACGTTACTATTACTGAAGGGGTGGTCTTTCATACCCATGACGGCGGCGCCTGGGTGCTCAGGGAAAGGCACCCGGGGCTTAATATCTACAGGAGGGTACTGGTCGGCAGTAACGTCTTTATCGGTTACCGGGCGCAGATCATGCCGGGTGTTACCGTGGGCGACAATGTAGTAATAGCGGCTGGCAGCGTGGTCACCAGGGATATTCCTGATAATTCGGTGGTGGGAGGGGTTCCGGCGGAGGTGATAAAATCGCTGGAGAGTTACGAGGCCAAGGTTCTGGAAGAAGGGATATGCCTGAGTGAGAAGGACCCTGAACTCAGGAAAAGAGCGATCCTGGAAGCACTGGATGAAAAGGGCTGATTAAGCCCGGGCCCCTCTGGGCTGACCGGAGAATAAGGGAATTATCGATGATCAGGTCAATAATGGTGTCGAAACTGACAGCAGCGGTACTATCTGCGCTGATCCTGCTGGCCTGCGGTGAGGATGGAGGGCGCCCTGCCGGTCCGGGGGGGAATGACACCGCTGATTCCGGGCAGTTCCGGGAGTACAGCTACAGTATAGTAAATACATTCAGCCACTCCCTGGATGCCTATACCCAGGGGCTGGTTTTCGAAGAAGGGTTCCTCTATGAAAGCACAGGGCTTCACGGGGAGTCCTCTGTGAGAAAAGTGGAACTGGAAACCGGTAACATACTGATGCGCCACGACCTTGCGACCAGACATTTCGGAGAGGGTATTACTATCTCTGGAGACAGCATAATCCAGCTGACTCTGACCTCGGGTGAGGGTTTTATCTACACCAGGGAGGAGCTCGATTCGATCGGCCGGTTCGAGTATGACTTCTTTCCCTGGGGGCTGACCGATGACGGGAAGAAGTTGATCGTAAGCGATGGTTCCGATACCCTCTATTTCCTTTCGCCGGATACCTTTCTGGAGACCGGGCGGATCACTGTCCGTCATGACTCTGCGGCGGTGGATCAGCTGAACGAGCTGGAGTATATTGAAGGGAAGGTATTTGCCAACGTCTACGGAAGCTATAATATCATGATAATAGATCCAGCTTCCGGCAGGGTGACCGGAAGAGTAGACCTCAGCGGTATCCGGGACGGTTCAGTCCCCGCGCCAGGGGCGGGAATACCGAACGGTATCGCCTACGACCCGGTGGATAAGAGGATTTTTGTCACCGGCAAGAACTGGCCGGACCTGTTTGAGATCGAGCTGATCCCGGCAGGTAATTGATTATTTCCCGGAGCCGTACCTGCGGGAGAGTTTGCCCACGTCACCCAGGTGATCACCAACCTCATAGAAGCCGTATCCGCCAACGCTGTAGATGAAGGTGTTCAGCTTTGCCGGGTCCGGAGCTCCCTTATCTCCAAGGATGGAGCTGTCCGCCTTGACATCCCTGATCTGTGCTATGAACATGGTATGAAGCCCCAGCTCTATGGTTTTTATAACCTGGCATTCCAGGGTAAGAGGAAATTCCGCTACCAGCGGGGCGTTGACCAGCTCGCTCTTTACCGGGGTCAGCCCGGTATCGGCGAACTTGTCAGTGTCTCTGCCAGATGCCCTGCCGGTATATGCGGCTACCGGGGCCAGATCCCGGGATGGAATATTTACCGTATAGGCGCCGTTTTCCATTATATTGCCATAGGTGTAGGTCGCCTTTCTAAGGGATATGGTCACGCAGGGAGGATCTGAGCAGCAAACCCCCACCCAGGAAGCTGTCATCATGTTCGGCTGACCATCGGCGTCGTATGATCCGATTACCCATACCGGGGATGGGGGAGCTATGGTTTTTGCCCCCAGCGATTCCTTGCCGCCTTCGCCGGCTGTGGCATAAGATGCCGCCAGGGGTACGACTATCAGCGCCGCTATCAGCACTCTTCTGAAATAACGCATGGTTCTCCTTTCATTTCATCATGGAGGGCGTATACCCCCCGGATAGATTATTTGAGTATGATTCTGGCGTCAGCTATGACGCAGCTTTCTCCGGTGCAGATAACCGGGTTCAGGTCTATCGATTCGAAATAATCTTCCAGCTGGATGGCCAGTTCCGAGAATCTGATTACCAGGCTGGTAAGTTTTTCCATATTTACCGGTTCGCTTCCACGGAACCCCTCTATCAGCTGCCGGGCCTTCAGTTCCGAGACCATAGACCTGATGTCGCTCTTCTTCAGGGGGGCCATTCTGATTGCGCTGTCCTGGTATATTTCGACCCCGATACCGCCCATCCCCAGCAGTATTACCGGCCCGAACTGGGAGTCCTTTTTTGCCCCCACTATCAGCTCCGTGCCCTTCAGCATCTCTTCAACCAGCATGCCGGTGAAACCGTCGATTCCGCTGAAACGGGTGAATGCCTCCCGGACTCCATCCGGTTCCGTTATTCCGACTTCCACCCCGGAGACTTCAGTCTTGTGCACCACCTCCGGTGATACAACCTTGGCGACCACCGGAAAACCTGTCTCTTCAGCGAATTTCACCGCTTCTTCTGCACTTTTTGCCATGGTATAGCGGGGGACTTCCAGACCCGCTCTGCTGAAGATCAGCTTCGCATCCGGCTCGGTGATCCAGCCCGTTTCCATAGATTCTTCTATTATCTTTTCTGTCTTGCTATCTACCATGGGGTACACCTTTTCATAGCTTCGGCCATCAGGACAGCTCCCTCGATTGAATGGGCCACCGGAACGCTGTTGAGCTGGAAGCCCTCTATAATCATCCGGTACTTCTCCACGTGGGGTACATAGGCGATTATCGGCTTTCCCTCCTCGTGGTATAGCTGGCTCAGCCTGGCACCCACGTCAGAGGTCACCTCCGGAAGATAGGGGAGAAGAAGTACCAGGACGCAGTCTATTTCGTCGCTGGTGGTAAGGTGCGAGGCGGCCACCACAAAATCATCATCTCTGGCGCTGCCGGTAAGATCAAGGGGGTTGCTCAGTGAGGCTATGTCCCTTATTCCCGGGGTCAGCTTCTCCCTGATACTCTTCTGGGTCTTCTCCGGCAGCCTGGGGACGGTAAGTACCGATTGCTCGCAGGTATCCACTGCCACCGCGCCGTGTCCCCCACTGGCTGTTACTATTCCGATATTGCCGCCTATTGGCCTGGTGTAGCAGCTTAGGGATTCGCAGAACGATATCATTTCATGCTCGTCCCTGGCCTCAACCAGCCCGAACTGTTTCATTACCGAAGAAAATATCTTGTAATCGCCGGCCATCGAAGCGGTATGGCTGGATACCGCCCTGGTCCCCGCTGAGCTCTTACCCGCCTTCATCGTTATAACAGGTTTGGGGCACTTAGCCGCCGCCTGTATGAATTCACGCCCTTCCCCCGGACCGAACCCCTCGATATAGAAGGAGATCACATCGGTAAGGTCATCACGGGCAAAGAACTTTATAAGGTCCAGTTCATTCACCACCGCCTTGTTTCCGATACTAATTGCCCTGGAGAGGCCTACTCCCTGTCCCGTGAATTTCACCATCTGGTCTACCAGGATACCCCCGCTCTGGCTCACTATCGCCACATTACCCTGCTGGGGTCTGACCATCCTCTCACTGGGAAGGAAGAAGGAATCAACCGCGGTTGGGGAATAGATCCCCAGGCAGTTCGGACCTATTATCGGGAAATCAGCTTCTCCTGCTATTTTCAGGAACCTGTCCTTGAGCTCCAGGTTGCCTGTTTCAGCGAATCCCCCGGAAATCACCGCGGCAGCGCCCACCCAGGAGTCGATACACTCCTGTAAGACTGCCGGAACATGCTCTGCCTTCACGGCCACAATCACCAGGTCGATCTTTTCCGGAATCTCCGAGAGGGACTGGTAGATCCTGTCCTTGTAGTATGTCCCTCCCCTGGGGTTTACTCCATAAACCTTAACCGGATATCTCAGGTTGTTCTTGTTGTATATTACATTGGCGGGGTGCCTGTCGTTGCTGAGGGATACCCCCACCACGGCCATTGTCTCAGGTTCGAACAGTGATCTGAAATCCAAATTATCCTCCTTGGAATACTGTTTCTTATCCTGCTACAGATAGAAGAGGCTGTCAAGAATATTAGCCGTTTGAGAGTTATCAGCCTGATACGGGTTGGAACCACCGGGCGCATAAGGTCCGGGGCAACCGACTTTTATCCACTCCCGGCGACCGGAGTGAACCATGCTGTTCACTATCCGGCGGGCAGGATAATTCCCGCATTCATGGAATAATCTATTGACAGACCGGTATGCAGGGATTATGGTTATTTATAAGATAACGGCGTTATCTAATGAGGTATGATATGAAGGAAAAAAGTGACAGGAAACGGGAGCTGATTCTGGAAGCTGCAAGGAGAGAATTTCTTGAAAAAGGTTTCAGCGGAGGTTCACTCAGGAATATTGCAGGAAGAGTTTCCGGTACAACCGGGATTATATACACATACTTCAGGAATAAGGAAGATATATTCCAGGCCCTGGTTCAACCGGCGGTAATAGAAATTGAAAGCTTCCTGAAACTGGAGGAGATATCATTCCAGGATGTGAAGAGCAGGGGAGTGGGGATAAGGGAATGGTTCTCCCGGTATCTGAAGTTTCTGATAGAGCTGATTGAAAGATATCCCGATGAGATGAAACTGCTTTTCGTAAATTCATCAGGATCTGACTTCGAGAATTACAGAGACGAACTGATTGAAATCGGGAAGAAGAGGAGCAGAAAGAATTTCAGAGAATTAGAGAGAACAGAAGAGTTCAGGGGAGAGCAGATTTCAGAATTCTTCCTGCATAACCTGGTTAATTATGTATTCAATATATCTGTTGAGATAATAAAGGAAGATTTGAGCAGGGAGGATTTACAACTGTTCGAGGCGGAAATCAGAGCATTTTTATTCAACGGCTGGAACGGTCTTGTAAAAATATGACCTGTAAGATCGCTCAGGGAATTCAAGGGGTAGGAAAAGATGAAGATAATCATTACCGGTGCTACAGGTTTCATAGGAAGGAATCTGGCCGAAAGCTTACATGACGAAGGGAATCAAATAACTGCAACCGGGCGATCCCGGCAGGTAGGAAACCAATTAATAAAGCGGGGGATAGAGTTCACAGCGTGCGACATCCTGGACCAGGATTCTCTGAAGAGTGCATTCAGCGCAGCTGATCTTCTGATCCACTGCGCTGGCCGGACCGCAGACCGGGGAAGCTATTCAGAATTCTATCAGGTGAATGTAGTGGGTACCAGAAACGTGATCGATGCCTGCAGGCAGAATGATATCAGCAGGATAATATTTATCTCCACACCCAGTGTATATTATTCCGGCAGCGACCGCTTCAATGTCACCGAGAGCGAACCCCTGCCCCGGAAGCAGTTTCCATACGGAAAAACCAAGTTGATTGCAGAAGAAGAGTTACAGTCAGCGGCAAAGGAGGGGATCAGCAGTATCATTCTTCGTCCGCGGGCTGTCTACGGCAGGTATGACGGGACCATAGTGCCAAGGATACTGGAGCTGTCCGCAGGGAAGAAATTTCCCCTTATAAATGGCGGAGAGGCGATGGTAGATATAACCTGTATTGAAAACCTTGCCTCGGCAATCAGGAACTGTCTAGCCGCTCCCGTATCTTCATGGAACCAGGTGTACAACATTTCCAATGGCGATCCTGTCAGCGTCAGGGAATGGTTTTCAACCGTGCTCGATATTTTCAACCGGCCCTTCAGACCGAAGAATATTCCCGGCCCACTGGCCTATGGATTTGCCGGTGTAATGGAATTTCTAAGCAAGATGTCCCAGGGCAGGATCAAGCCGGCGATGACTCGATTTTCAGTGGGGTACATGTCCAGATCCCTTACCATGTCGATTGAAAAGGCGAGGCAGAAGCTCGGCTACAGGCCCGGAATTTCCAACCGGGAGGGATTTCTGAGGTACAGAGAATGGCTGGAAGAGCAGAAGGAATCAGAGTAGAAGCAGGCTGACATCCAATGCCCGGTTGGATGATCGATGCGACATTCTGGACAGGCAAAGATAGGTGATGCCATCACGGCGAAGGAGATTTATGAGGGGCAGATTGACAGGATCAGGGGTCAACGCATTTACAGCTCCCTTCCGGTGGATTATTGTAACCGGAGCAGTATTTTTTATTTCAGCTGGAGAGATATCTATTCCAAGGGCGTGGATATATACAGGGATCTACAGCCTGGGAGCCCTGGTCACAGGAATTCTGCTGCTGCGGAAATCTCCGGAATTACTGAACGACAGAGGCAGGATAAAGGAGGGCACCGTAAAGTCAGACAGGATTCTTCTGTTTTCATATTTCTTCATCGCGGTAGTTGTGCTGCCTCTGGTTGCCGGTATTGATCACAGGATGCAGTTTTCCGTTATGCCATTCTCTTATCTTTATCCAGGATTATTCCTCTATTCAGCAGCCGCATTATTGTCGCTCCTGCCCATGCTACACAACCGTTTCTTCGAGGGAACCCTGAGGATTCAGAAGGAGAAAGGGCACGTGGTGATAAGTTCGGGGCCATACAGAGTAATCAGACACCCAGGTTATCTCGGCATGCTGCTCGGGGCCGCAGTACCCAGTCTGGCTTTCGGCTCAACCATAAGTCTAATCCCCGCGCTCCTTATGGTAATTATCGTAATTGCCAGGACATCCCTGGAAGACAGGACCCTGAAAAGGGAGCTGGCTGGTTATGAATACTACGCCAGGGAAGTCAGTTATAGACTTGTTCCGGGAATATGGTAGAACGGCAGGCGGTATGATAAATAGCCGGTATTCCGGTTCAGCCCTCTGTCCTGTTTGCGGTTGACAGGCCAGCGGGCGAGTTTCTATAATCAGTCACTGGAATGCCAGGAATAGTGTACTATTATGGTAAGGTCCTATTTTGAAAAACCGCACTTTCAGTAAAAGAGGGCACTGGAGTAAACAGTTCCTGCGATATGTTATGGCCGGTACGGTGATTTTCTTTCTGGGGATGGGGCAGTATCAGCTCCTATACACCATACTTCCCGAAATTCCGTATCATGCCACAGTTGCCTGGATTCTGAATTTCCTGCTGGGAACACTGTGGACACACGCAATACACAGATACTATACCTTCAGGGAGTCGAAACGCTTGTCATACTTCGTCTCGCTTCTAAGGACCTACATCGGATATGCCGGTATCCAGCTTATAGGATCTGTCATGATGCTGATACTGGTTGATATCCAGGGGGTAAACCATCTGGTCGGCTGGTCGCTGACCATGCTGCTGGTCTCGCTGCTGAACTTTCTGGTAATGAGGCACTTTTCAATCGTTTCATGGGAGAATTCCTGATGAATCTAAATGATGTTACAGTAATAGTTCCTACCAAGAATGAGCGTGAAAATATCAAACCGTTTTTGAGGAGCATTCCCGATAATCTGAAGCTTATAGTGGTGGATGCGAGCGAGGATGATACCCGGGATCTGATAAAACGGCTCAGGCCAAAGAATACCCGGGTTATATATGATCCGGGGAATATACCGGAAGCCAGGCAGAGGGGTGCTGACGAGGCCCGGACTGAGTGGCTGCTCTTTACCGACGCGGATGTGGTATTCGGAGATGATTACTTCAGTGAGCTGATCAGTCTGGAGCTGGCCGATCAGGATGGAGCGGTGGTGGGGCGGAAGACCAGCCGGGGAAGGTACAATTTCTATTACCGGTTCTTCGCTCTCTGGCTCAGGACCATCTGTTTTCTGGGATTCCCGGCCGGTACCGGCTCGAATATGCTGGTAAAGCGCTCCGCCCTGTATGAAGCGGGCGGATTCGACCTGGACCTGACATGCAATGAGGATTCGATGCTTACCTGGTGTATTCACAGGTGCGGGTACCGGGTGCCTTATGCCGATAATATAAGGGTTTATGAGACTGATCATCGCCGACTGGAGAGAGGTCTTATCAAGAAGAGCCTTCACAGTATCTTCCGGTGCATTATCCTGTTCTCAGGATTTTTTACCAGGCAGCTCCGTGCCAACGACTGGGGGTACTGGAGCGGAGAGGATTACACCGCCGGTGAGACCGGCAGAGACCGTTACGAGTAATACCCACTGATTGCCATATCAGAGGAAGGACTCCTTTTCTCCTTTGTGCAGATTATATTAAGCCGGGATGGAACGCCGGAAGTAAACCTATGTTACAGGACCTTTGGCGTTGACATAGCGGTGAAATTGTTATAACCTGCCCTTTGATTACTCGTAAGGGAATATCTATGAAGAAGAATGCTTCATTTCTTTCCAGGATAATAGATTCAGAGGGAAAAAACACCCTGGATACCAGGCGCCGAAGGCTTCTGAATGTTATCCTCCTGGTTGTCGCGGCAAGCTCGTTGCTGGCGCTGGCAGCCCTTCTTATTCTGCATACGCAGGGGCTTGCAGGAGAGGAGAGGGAGGTCCGGCTGCTCGGGGGTGCAATCGCCTCAGCTCTGGCCGGTTCAATACTGGTATACTGGCTGAACAGGCGTATTTCCGGCGAAGCCGCCGCCGGCATATTTATTCTGCTTCTTATCGGCCTGGCGGGCTTTTCTGATCTTCCCTCCGAGGTTGTGGGCGGCAGGGGATTATTCGCTTTTGCCATACCGATAGTGGCGGCCAGTGTTATTCTGAGGCCCTGGGCCAGTTTCATGGCTGCAGCTGTCTCCTCTGCTGTTATTATTCTGATAGGTACACTGGCTGCCGGTATTCCGGTGCCCAATATACCGGTCCTGCTCGGTTTCTTTGTGCTAGCGCTGGTATCATACCTTTCAGCCCGAAGTATGGAGGAGGCGATGGACGAACTTGCCGAGTCTGAGAAGCAGTACCGGCTCCTCTTTGAGAATACCGTTGCCGGAGTTGGAATGGCTTACCTGTCCGGAGAGGTAATCAGGATGAACAGCGCTATCTCGGCGATAACAGGATACACGGAAGAGGATATCCCCCAAATGAATGTGGCGGATACCTAC
The DNA here is from genome assembly GCA_014730075.1 of bacterium. GTDB lineage: Bacteria > Krumholzibacteriota > Krumholzibacteriia > Krumholzibacteriales > WJIX01 > WJIX01. Next base: position 12,811 of record WJIX01000283.1, read on the forward strand.
GTTGACCCCGAGGACAGGAAAAGACTGCTCCGGAAGCTGAAAGAGGATGGCAGGGTGGAGAATTTCGTGGTGCAGCTTAAGCGGAAGGATGGAGAGAAGTACTGGGCAGAACTATTCGTTAAGCCTGTCATCTACAGGAAAGAGAAGGTTCTGCTGACATCCCAGCTGGATATCAACGAGCGAGTGAAAATGGAGAAGGCCCTGCTTGAGAGCGAGCGTAAAATGGCTACCCTGATAGGTAACCTCCAGGGTATGGCCTACAGG
>WJIX01000284.1 GCA_014730075.1 bacterium
CCCCCCGCTGACCGGATCACGCCTCTCCACCCTTCTCCCCTTCAGGAGGCCGGGAAGATCAGCAAAAACGGAGAGCTCCTCGGGAAACTCCTTTGCGCCGGCCCTCCTGCCCTGCTTATTTCCGGGGAAGATAACCCCCTCCACCCCCGATATCCTCTCTGCCAGCAAAGCCGCTTCCGATGAATCTGCCGTACCGGGATGAAGAGAACCTGCCGCCCGGGAGGAACCTTTCTCGAAATCGGCATAGAGCGCCTGCAGGTGCTTTCTCGAAATAGACATCCCGTTATCCAGAGCCTCCGAAACGGTCCCGCTGATCCCCACACGAAAGCTCTTATCCAGGAGGTTCTGAACTATGACAGTAAGGGGAACCGCCGGGAGAACAGCTATCAGAACGGATATGATAATCAGGCGGTTTCTTATCGACATCACTCCCCCTCTATCTGCCCGGTCTCAGGTTCGGCATCTTCCCCGGGACTGTTACCCTCCGCCGCTGATTCCGCCTTTAATTCAGAGAGCCTGAAAGGTTCGGTAACAAACCAGCTGCTCCTCTCAGGGGAATTCTTCTCCCTGCTGAAGAAATATGAGATAAGTTCATTCACATTCAGCAGCTGTTCCCTCCAGGATGATTCGTTATCACTTCGGACCTTTTCCCTGACCCATACCTCGATCCTCTCCCGGTCCGTTCCCCTCAGCGGGTTTACCGCTATGGAGCACCGGAGCCTGTACCTTGTCCCATCCAGCAGGCTCCGGGCCGGGACTATCGGGACTGATCTCAGAGTTGATGTGAAAGCGCGGAGAGACTCGAAGTTTTTCATACTGATAGAGGTATCCCCAACGGTTACGGAATATATATCATCCCAGACATCGTAATGAAGAGAGAGCCTGAATACTCCCTTTGCCTCTGTCCCTTCCCTGGTCTCTACCAGGTGATAGAACACTTCCACCACCGCCGGCAGGCCGCTTCTTACTGTCTGAACTACCCTCTCGGAGAAGATTCCACGGCATTGCACGTCACCGGCGAGCTCTTCCTCCAGCAGATACAACCTCACACCGGTTATCCGGGGAGGATCGTTCTCAGCCCCCTCCGGCAGACCGGGGAACAGGACCAGGGGAAAAGCAAGAAGTGTAATAATGGCTCTTGAAAAGGTCATCTCTGTATTCTATTCCCTTTCAGAAAGAAAACCCCACCGACCCGTGTACCCTGAAATTATCGCGCCCGGATTTCTCAGAAATGGGTATCCCGAAATCCAGTCCCAGAGTCCCAAGCCAGGGCAGCCTGAGGCGGCAGCCGTAACCAGCCCCGGCCAGAATGCCGTCCGTGCGGGGCGAATCGCTGTGGGTCCAGCCCTGCCCGGCATCAATGAAGAGCAGCCCCGCCAATCTGGGCACCCCTTCCGCTCCGCCGATCAACGGAAACCGGTATTCCCCGCTGAACAGCCAGAAACTGTCATCCCCGGTTACCGGAGAGAGGCTGAGTTCTCTGAAACCCCTTATTGAATAGATGCCGCCGAGATAGAAACGCTCGTAGTAGGGTGCCCCGGCGGATACGGTCCCACCCTTCAGCCTTCCGGAAAGAATCAGGTTATCCCCGATACTCAAATACCTGATATGCTCGAATTTCAATTTGGTGTAAACTTCATCTCCCCCCAGGATGGTGTTGCAGGCCCGCATCCAGAGCGAGGTATATGAACCGCCCGCGGGGTATAGGAAACTCTCCCTGGTGTCTCTTAAAACCCGGAAGAACAAACCGGTGTGAACCGTTTTCTCCACCTCCGGTTTCATCCCCGGGGGCAGCTGGTCGAATGGCTGCCTGCTGTCATTATCGATATCGGTGACCGAGCTGTCCGGCTCAACCGTCTCCGCTTTCAGCCCGAACCTGAAACCTGTCTCAGCCAGCCGGTACCCCAGGAAGAGCTCTATCCCGCCCCTGCTGATCTCCTGCTCGAAGTTATGCCTGCTCCCTCCCTGGTCCGGTCCGGTACCGGCGTAATCAAAGAAGTTGTGCGACTGGTTATATATGTAGAACCTGGTCCCGTATCCGGCCCCTGAACGGCCGCCTGGAACCCTGTTCCATTCTCCCTCCACGCCGGTCACGTTGAAACCGAGCTTTACTCCCGCCCTCGCGCTGCTCTGTTCGGCGAAGAGATTCTCCACCCTGATCCCCAGAAGGGTAAGAAACCAGCCAAACCTGTCATGGTATCCATACCCTGTCTCGAATACCACTCTTTCCTTTTCCCTGACATTTATCTCCAGAACGATCCAGCCAGGTTTTGACCCCGGCCTGGTGGAAAAGTCCACTCTTTCCAGCATGCGGCTGCTTCCCAGAAGCCTCTCCCGCTCCTCCAGCAGCCCTGCCAGGTCTACCCGGTCGCCGGGGGCTATCCTGAGGGCACCCCTGATAGAGCTTTCGGAGAGCATTTCATTCCCGGCGATATCTATCCTCTCCAGGTAAAGCCCGCCTCCGGCGGCTTCTCCGGCCCGCACCTCCCCGCAGCCTCCCCCCTGAATGAGAAGGAGAAACACAGAGAAGAGGACTGTTATTCCCGATACTCTTGAATTCATCTCAATACGTTATACTCCGCAATAGGTATGCCATTATCAGGGGAGGGAAGCATATTTATAATACAATGTATTCCAAACAGTTAGCTCCCATGGCCTCTCCCGCGCGACTGTCGCCTGACATATACAGTGTGAAAATTTTATACACTTCGGTAATGATACAACAGCGGTTCTCCGGCCGGAAGAACTATTTCAAGTCCGGGAGATTCTGCGGGCCGTTTGGATAATCACCAATGATATCAAATGTAATTTTTTGGTGAAACGTTCAATATACCCTTGTATTGTCAGCGAAAAGATGGCATTCTGTCAGGAAAGTTATTTGAGATTGCATTAGAATGCGGTTCAGTGCCGGAATGAACCGGGTTCATAACCTTACAAAGGAGGACCGAAGTGACAAAAAGATTTATTGTACTCCTTGCAGCTGCAGCTCTTCTGCTCCCCTCCGCGGTCGCGGCGCAGGAACCGGAGGCTGACGCCGGCAGCGGAAGCATCCTGGACAGGATAGAGTACACTGCCAAAGCGGGCCTTTCCATGCCTTTCGGGGATATGGGAGATGTATACAAGATGGGTTTCTGCCTCGGCATTGACGGATTCGTTCACTACAAGGACAACATATATATCGGCGGTTCGATAACCTATAACCGCTGGGGAGTGGACAGCGACCTTTTCGGCGATAATACCGATGGGTCCGGTTCCATAATTGAGTTTGTACCCAAGGGCAGGTACGTATTCGATAAGAGCGAAGGCAGCAACAAAACATTCTATGCTCAGGCAGGCCTGGGATTCTACCGTTTCGCCTGGGATTATGAATATGAAACCGATTTTAACATCCCCGGGGTGGACGAAGAGACCGTAGATGTGGACGACTCTGAGATAGACCTGGGCATCTGCTTCGGCGGCGGAATGATTATCGCGCAGTCGGAATCATTTACCTGGGAAGTCAGGCCGGAAGTGCATTTCGTCTTCGCGGACGATACGGCCAACTACTTCACCCTAACCGGCGGTTTCATCTTCTAGAGCTATCCGGACCGGCATACCGGTCTGAGAATATAAATCAGAGCGGGCTTTCGGGAAAAACGGAGCGGGCAGAACCACCCGCTCCGTTGATTTAATGGATCGGTTCCAATGAAAACTGTGGCAAAAAAGGCAATTGTACTGCTTCTCTTTCTGGCTGTTATGGCCGGGGCGGTATCCGCGGAGAAGGAAAGATCCGTGCCGGATTCAACTTCGATCTCTGATAAAGGCGGACACAGCCGATCCGCCTGGGAAGCACTTCAGGGAGAATCTTCTCCCGACACCATCATATTCCGTTTTATAAACGGGACCCTCTCCAACCGGCTGCTGGACAGGGTTATGCCATTCATGACCGACTTCGATAACTTCAGGATAATTGTCCTTCTCATCTGGTCTGGGCTGGTGATATTCGGCGGGCCCAGAGGGAGGTGGGCCGCCCTGGCGCTGATACCTGTGGTAGCCGCTTCCGACCAGATATCCAGTTCCCTTCTCAAACCGCTGTTTGCAAGGCTCAGGCCCTGTGAAGTGCTTGGGTCCGTGCACTTCTGGAACGACGACCTGGGCTGGATAACCACCCCCGCGGTGTTAACCCGGGGGTTCAAATCCTCCTTCTCCTTCCCATCAGGGCATGCCGCTAATATCACTGCCTCAATGGTATTTCTGGGCCTGGTATACCGCAGAAGCCTTATACCACTCTGCATCATCGCAGCGCTGGTATCCCTCTCGCGGATCTACACCGGGGTGCACTGGCCACTGGATACGGTGGCCGGTATTATCC
>WJIX01000285.1 GCA_014730075.1 bacterium
CCCTTCTCCGGCACATCCGGTACAGATCCCTTGCCCTGGATGGTTTGAAGGGATGCCTGGGGCTGAACTTATAACCGGCCAGCTTCTCGGAGTAGATGAACGCAGCTTTTTTCTTACTCAAGTATAATCACCTGTTTCATAAAGAAAGTACGGAGATCAAACTCCGCTTCCGGAAATATCTATTACCACCGAGTAGCTTCCCTCCTCCAGCTTGGTTTTGACCGGATACCCGCAGTTATGAAAAACAGAGAGCATCTTTCTGTTCTCGGCCAGTACATCTGCCTTGAATCCGGATATCTTCCGCTCTCTTGCTATATCGGTAAGGATATTCATCAGGTGGGTGCCTATTCCCAGTCCCTGCCAGTCATCTCTGACCAGGAATGCTATCTCAGCGTAATTGTCGGCGGGATCGAGCTTGAACCGTCCTATGGCAATCATATCCTCCATTTCCGGTTTGCCCACCAGTCCGACTATACACATCTCTTCCCGGTAATCGATATTCACCAGGGGCTGAATCTTCTCATGAGGCATGGTCTTAACTATGTTGAAGAACCTGTAATAGACCGATTCGTCGCTGAGCGAGTAGAAGAACTCCCTCTGCATCTTCTCATCGGTCGGTTTGACCGGCCTGAAGAAAACCTCTTTGTCACCGAACTCCTTGACATGTTCATATTTCTCAGGATAACCCTTGAGCGTTAATGGCATCTGATCCATATGCACGATATTCCTTTTCCTGGCGTAATTGATCAGGTCATCCCTGAAATCTGGATGGGAGATGCTGGTCAGAGCCAGAGCCCTCTCCCTGAGGTTCTTACCATGCAGATTAACTATTCCATATTCGGTTGCAATGTAATGTACATCCCCCCGGGATGTCACCACCCCCGCTCCCTCATCAAGGCAGGGCACTATCCGGGATATCTCACCCTCCCTGGCAGTGGAGGGCAGTACTATTATAGGCTTGCCTCCCCTGGAACGGGCAGCGCCACGCACAAAATCAACCTGTCCTCCGATTCCGGAGTAGAAATACTCCCCTATGGAATCCGCGCAGACCTGGCCGGTAAGGTCGATCTGGATGGCGGCGTTCACCGAAACCATTTTGTTGTTCTGGGCTATTACGAAAGGGTCATTGGTATAATCACAGGGATGAAACTCTATAAGGGGATTGTCATCAACAAAATCATAAAGCCTCTGGCTCCCCATGCAGAAGGTCGCTATTATCTTGCCGTTGTGCAGTGTTTTCTGCCGGTTCGTTATGACTCCCTTCTCCACCAGGTCAATAATACCATCCGAGAACATCTCGGTATGAACTCCCAGGTCATTCTTGTCGTCCAGGAAATTCAGGATGGCATTCGGAATCATACCGATACCGGCCTGAATGGTTGCGCCGTCCTCGATAAGACGGGCTACATTCTTGCCTATTCTTACTGCCACTTCATCCGGCTCGGGAGGGACCCAGGTGGGCAGGGGCAGATCACTTTCCACCAGATAATCAATATCTTTAAGATGGATAAAACAGTCGCCCAGAACCCTGGGCATTCTTTTGTTGACCTCTGCCACCACAATATCCGCGCTCTCCGCTCCGGCCTTTACCACGTCGGTGGAAACCCCCAGTGAGCAGAATCCGTAATTATCCGGGGGAGCTATCTGGATAAAAGCAACATCTATCTTCATCTGCCCCGAGCTGATCAGCGCGGGAAGCTCCGAGAGAAAAATCGGGGTATATTCCGCCCTGCCCTCGTTAACCGCGTTCCTGACATTCTGCCCTATGAAGAAGGCATTCTGTTTGAAAGGCTTCTTCATTACAGATTCAGCGTAGAGCGATACCCCCAGTTCGATCAGATTGATGGTCTCATGATCCTTGATGCTGGTTTCCTTCTCTATCAGCATATTTATCAGGGTCTGTGGTTCTGCCGCACCTGATCCGATAAAAATCCTGCTTCCTGGATTTATCACCTTTACTATGCTGTCAACGGACCTCTTTTTTCGTTCATATTCCTTGGATACCTGGAAGGCCATTATGAACCTCCTGTCAGCAATTCAGACACCTGAAAATATTTCCGCGGCAGCCGCAGCTGACGCCACACTACTTATTTTGTATTAAGGAAGCTGAAAATCAAGTTAAAAAAGGGGTTGAAGGCTGAAAGACCGCCTGTAACGCCCTATTTCAGATTCCATCCGGCGATCTGAAAACAGATCCCCGGGCCTGCTAGCTGCCGTTTATTTCCAGGATAAGAGCGGTCAATCTCTCCAGGAGCAGCCATCTCCCCAGTATGAAAATAGTTATCGCGAACAGGGCTGCTACCGGGACTGTTATCAGCCAGGAGCCGAATATCTTTCTGGTGACATCCTTGTCCACCGCACCAATACCACGCGCCAGGGCAACTCCCATGATAGAACCTACCAGGGTATGGGTTGTGGAGACCGGAAGCTTCAACCGGCTGCAGACCAGTACGGTGGTCATGGCGGCTATGTCGGCTGCCAGCCCCCTGCTGGGAGTTATCCTGGTTATCTTCTCTCCTACCGTTCTCATTACACGGTAACCGTACATCGCCAGGCCTACTACGATCCCGCCTCCTCCGAGCATAAGAACCCAGACCGGAACCGGGACCTTCATTGCTACCGTTCCGGTTTTGAATATCTCCACTACTGCCGCCAGAGGCCCCACGGAATTGGCAACATCGTTGGCTCCATGGGCGAACGCTACAGTACATGAGGTAATAAATACCAGGGGGGCGAACACCTTCTCTACCCTCTCCAGCTGCAGGGTAAGTTCTTTTCTGAAATATACTTCAAGCTTCCGCCCCAGATACCACCTGCTGAAAAGAGCGGCCGCGATCCCCACCAGGGCGGAGACAGCCAGGGCGGCATGACCGGTCAGCCAGGCTATATTCTCTTCGGCAACGATATGTTTCAATCCCTTGAACACTATCGCGGCAGCTACTATGAAAAAGGTGAAAAGAATCAGAAAGGGCGCGTATCTGGTGGCAACTCTGGCCGGCCGGTAATGCTGAAGGATCAATTTGCTGATCAGAGTGAATATCAGAAATCCGATGATACCCCCGGCTACCGGAGAGATGAACCAGCTTGCCACTATCTGCCCCATCTTGGTCCAGTTCACCACCGAGAAACCGGCTGCGATCACTCCGCATCCGGCTATCGCTCCCACAATGGAGTGAGTAGTTGAGACCGGTACACCAAAGAATGTGGCCAGATGTAGCCAGAGAGCGGCCGATAGAAGGGCGGACATCATGATCAGCACTATCAGGGCTGCAGCCTCCTCCGCCGATATTCCGGGAATGGCTGTCAGGATTTCCGGTTTTACAATACCCTTTCGGACAGTATCGGTAACGTGTGCGCCAACCAGTACCGCCCCTGCAAATTCGCATATACCGGCGGCAATTACCGCCTGTTTAATACTGCATGCCTTGGAGCCGACTGCGTCAGCCATCGAATTGGCAACATCATTCGCCCCTATGGTCCAGGCCATATAAAGGCCGAATCCCGCCGTCAATAATAAGAAAAACGTAAGCATTTATCCTTGGTGCTATCCTTCCTTTACTATCATCATGCGAAGTATGTCACCGGTATTTTCAACGGCGTTCGCTATCTGGCTCAATGTCATGAGTATCTTTTCATAAAACAAAATGGTGACCGGATCCAGGTCTTCTTCCTTCTCGTATATATGAATGCTGATCTCCCTCTGCATCCTGTCGGCTTTCCATTCTCCCTCTCCCAGGCCATTGATCATATCCAGGACCTTCCGGGCTTCCTCTCCACCGAAAGAAGTTTCGGCCAGGTTGACCATCTCCTGGGCCGCCGACATCAGGCTATTGCTCAAAGAGATGATATGCTCCGAATAATCGATGAACTCATTAATGAAATCAGGATGAATCCTGGTATTTCGTATTATCAGAATGACCGCGAAATCCTCCACCGAGTCCGCTATCCTGTCCTGCATCCTCAGGTAGCGCGCCAGGTCGGCCCGATCCACCGGCAGGAAATAGCGCCTCGGTATATTTTCCCGGATAGCGTGCTTGATGCTGTCCGCTTCATACTCCAGCTTTGAGACCTGGTCCTGAAGGTTTCGAATCTCCCTGTAATCTTCTTCGGTAAGCGCTTTCATCAGAGGCCGTATCAATCCAACACACTCATTGACCTTCTTAGCATGCTCAAGCAGAGGTTTGAATGGGGAAGCCCCAAAGACCTTCTCTATTATACTCATAGCTCCTCCCGGGCGATCATCACTGTCAGTTTATTTCAACAGATTATCCTAACACAAAATTAACCATAACCTAACAGTTATCTAACCATTAAATCAAGCTGATTTCAGAGATCGGTTGATCAGGGCGGGTGGAAATTATCTCCCGTATAATCGGGAACAGATTTTATCTGAGCAACACTACTTTTCTGCAGACAGATCCCCCTTCTGAACTTAACCGTATGAAGTAAACCCCTGAAGCAGCGGGGTAACCCTTACCGCTGTATCCGTTCCAGGCGGTTCTGTATTTGCCCGGCGTCCTGTTTCCCCTCACCAGTTCCGCCACCATCCTGCCGGAAATATCGTAAACTGAAATATCCACCCTCGAGGGGTTTGATATGGAGTATTCAATCTGTACCGTGGGATTGAAGGGATTGGGATAGACCGAAGAAACGGAGAGTTTCAGGGGAGTTTCACAGGGTCCGGCATCGGTAATACACAGTTCGGGGTAGGGCAGCATCCCATCCCAGTTCAGGTTCAATTCAATGGAATCATTCCCGCTTAATTCGAAAACACCGGGGATTGTATCGATCCAGGTGCCGACATCCCATAGTGAGTCGATGGATATCCTGCCGTAGCAGTGCCCGAACCTGAGGTTCGCCAGATAGAAGCTGTCCGGGCTCTTCAGAGTAAAATCATGAAGTTCCGGATCCTGCCTGAAGGTATACTCATGGCTGAAACGGTATTCGCCCAGCTTATCAGTGCATAGCTGATCGGAATAAACCTCGAAAGCACCCGTTATATAGCCCCCGCAAACACCGCAAGCCAGGGTGTCCGGATTGGGATAGGAATCTATCTTCCACTGCAGCGCCGGCTTTCTGCTTCCGGACGACAAACCGCCGCCGTAGGTGAAATATATATCGTCATAGCACAGTACGTTCTCGTCAGGAAGGACCAGCTCGGTATTGATCAGAACCCAGGTCCCGGGAGTGACCGCCAGGCTGTCCCAGCCTACCTCGATCCTGGTGGGGGGCTCCCCAAGCTCCGTTATCTCCGGCTGCCCGGGCTCCGGCCGCGATATCTCTGTCCGGTAATCGAGTATCCTGTAATTTTCCCAGCTGCCAACTATATAGTGAAGGCCGGTGGCGGCCTCCGTGCTGTCCTGAAGGATCCGGTAAGAACCGGTAACGGTTACCGCGTCCTGGAAGGTGCTTTCAGATCTTCCCAGTGTCGTCAGATTCTGGATATAAGGATGCGAGGGATAAACTTCGTAATCGAGGAGATACCAGCCTTTCCCCTGGTTTGGACTGACCGGATAATCGTAATCATCGTAAATGTAAGTCCGAAGATTGCTGTCAGGATGAGCAATTTCATTGTCAGAATCAGCAATAATAACTGCGCCCGGATTCTCTCCCTCCTGGTATCGGCCTTCATCTCCGCTGTCTCCCCAGGCAGTAACCACATGGATCTGATTGCACTCCCATGGTACCGGCCCCTGCCAGCTCAGCCCCAGTCCGGCGAAACGGCAGGCCCTGAGCTCATTCGCTATGAATCCGGCTCCTCCGGGGTTCTGCCATGGATACTTATCCCGGTTGCCGTAGAAAGTCACCAGGGTATAGTCGTTACTATCTTTCGAACCGTTATGCTCCGAGCCGAGCCACCACCTGGCGGCAGTATCCACGTAACCTCAGTCGAAACGGCCGAAGTGGTCCATGAG
>WJIX01000286.1 GCA_014730075.1 bacterium
CCGGCCCGGCACCAGAGATCACTGAATCTCTTTGAGAGCCTCCAGGGCATCATCGTAATCGGGCAGGTCGTGGTTCTCCTTCACCAGTTGGAAATACCGGATTTTATCTTCGGCATCGATTATAAGGACCGCCCTGTTGAGAAGCCTCAGCTCCTTGATCAGAACCCCGTAATTCTCTCCGAAAGACCCATCCCTGTGGTCCGATAGTGTTATCACCCTGTCCACACCGGCGGCCCCACACCACCGCTCCTGGGCGAAGGGCAGGTCCATACTGATAGTGAGAACAACTATCTCATCCGAGAAACCGGCGGCCAGCTCGTTGAATCTCCTGGTCTGCATATCGCATACCTTGGTATCCAGGGAGGGAACCACGCTGATTATTTTTATCTTTCCTCCATAATCCTTCAGTGATTTTGGTTCCATGCTGTTGTCCAGAACGCTGAAATCGGGCGCGCTTTGACCTGCTTCCAGTTCCGGGCCAATAAGGGTAACCGGATTACCACCCATTTTTGTAACCTGTCTCTCCACAGTCTCCTCCTTTATTATCTAGCCAAAAGAAACATCCAGTATCATCATCAGCAGAAAGCCTGTTACAGCTCCAGAAGTGGAGACATCCGATTCCCCGCTGATCTGAGATTCCGGAATCACTTCCTCTATTACAATAAATATCATGGCTCCGGCAGCGAAGGCCAGTGCATAAGGCAGAATCACGCGGGAAACCACCACCGCAGCCGCACCCACTACTCCGGCAACCGGTTCTACCACACCGGAAAGCTGGCCGTACCAGAACGATTTCAACCGTGACATCCCCTCCCTTCTAAGGGGCATGGAAACTGCCAGCCCCTCAGGAAAATTCTGAATCCCCATCCCCAGCGCCAGCGCAACCGCCCCAGCGATGGAAGTTTCGACCGCTCCCGAAGCAGCCGCTCCGAAAATAACCCCGACTGCAAGCCCCTCCGGTATATTATGAAGAGTTATTGCCAGTACCAGCAGGGTGCTTTTCCTCCATGAGGTTTTAACTCCCTCTGCATTCTCCATTGAGAATCCCGCGTGAAGATGCGGCAGTATCATGTCAATAATTCTGAGAACCACCGCTCCGGCCAGAAACCCGGCTGCGGCCGGGAACCATGAAGGCAGCGAACTGCCGCCGGACATCTCAATCGCCGGTGCCAGAAGCGACCAGTAACTGGCTGCTATCATAACCCCTCCGGAGAAACCAAGCATCCAGTCCAGGACCTTTCTTTTGATTTCACGCATGGAGAAGACGACCGCGGCCCCCAGGGCGGTCATTCCCCAGGTAAATATGGTTGCTATCAGGGCCTGGGATACCGGATGAAAACTTTGAAGCCAATCTGTCATAACTGAAATAGTTGAAGCTGTGAACTGAATTTCTGATAGTCCTGATTTACGGGGCGCCTGTTCAGTCCGCCCTCCAGGGCCGCCCCCCGGAATCGACAATATCCTTCCGGTAATTGACACTATAGCAGCAGGACGGGATATTTTCAACACCAAAGAGCCTGTTCGCTCAAAGCGCTTCCTCTTAAACCGAATCGACTTTATATTCCGTTGATAATATCTTATATTTAAATCTGATGTTGTTTGATCAACCGGCCGGAGAAAAGAGAGTACAGGGCCAGAGACGAAAGGTAAGGATGATGAATAAGGAAAGAGATCTCACCACTCTTGAAGTTTTCAGTATAGCTATTCAATCTGAGATAGAAGCGGGCAAGCTGTACCGTCACATGAAGGGAATGACGGAGAACAGCACCCTGCAGGAGAAGTTTGATTTTCTGATTTCACAGGAAAAGAAACACGAACAGATCCTCACCGAAGCGTACGGCAAGATGTTTCCGGAGATAGAGCTTGAAACTCCGGAAAAATCACCGGTTCCGATACTGGAGGATATTCTCTCGGATGACCCCTCCCTGAAGGAACTCTTCGAGATTGCCATGGAGAACGAGCGCAAGGCCCAGAACTTCTACTCTGACCTTGCAAAAAGGACCAACAACCAATCCAGCAGTGACCTGCTCAACTATATGGCCAGGATGGAGAGAAGCCATCTGGCTCTTCTGGAAGTAGAGTACGAAGAGCTGGAAACGGGCGCTGAGATTGAATCGGATGATTTTCTAAGAGGAGAGCGCCTGATGAACCTGGGACCGTAATCCGTCAGTCCCCGTTGTTCCGTGTTCACAAAGAGATAATCAATTGCGCCGGGGAAAGTCCGGAAGAAGGAGGAAGGAATGAAATTCGACAGTGTCGACCAGATTCTCGATTTCGCTATCAGGTCTGAAGAACGTTCGCACCGTTTCTACACTGATCTGGCCGGGAGAGTTGACAGGGAAAACATGAAAAAGGTTTTCCGGGAATTCGCTGCCGAAGAACTCGGCCACAGGGAAAAGCTGCTTAAGATCAAGGAGGGACAGCGTCTTCTTCCGGATCAGGAAAAAGTGATGGACCTGAAGATAGCCGAATATGTGAAGGATGTTGAACCGGGCGAAGACATCGATTATCAGAAAGCACTTACCATAGCCATGAAAGCGGAAAAGGAAGCATTCCGGATGTACCGGGACCTGGCTTCAGCCGCCGCTGATCCTGAAATCAGCGAGATCCTCAACGGGCTCGCACAGGAAGAGGCGAAGCATAAGCTCCGCTTCGAGATAGAATATGACGAGAATATTCTGAAAGAAGATTGAGCACCTGTTTATTTATCTTCAGGATTAATATACTTATTGGAATTGCCGTAATTCTCCAGGTTGTGCCTTACAATCCTTCCCTCTATCATGTAGATTACATCCTCCGCGATATTGGTAGCAAGGTCTCCTATCCTCTCCAGGTGCCTCGATACCGAGAGCATATGTATAATCTCTTCCATCCTCTCAGGATGCTTCTCGATCCCTTTCTGAACCGCAATATACATCTGCCGGTTCATACTGTCCACTTCGTCATCGTCACCACATACCTCCCATGCCAGCCTGGGATCTTCCTTTACCAGTGAATCGAGAGCCCTTGAAAGCATAGAGGTAACTTTGCCTGACATCCTGTCAAAATCCAGGTCTATCTCGCATTCAGCTCTGGTGGACAGGAAGGCCGCCCGCTCGGCAATATTGGTGGCCAGATCGCCGATTCTCTCCAGGTGGTCGTTTATCTTCATTATCGATACGATCAGCCTCAGGTCTATAGCTACCGGCTGGTGAAGAGCCAGTACTTTGAGGCATTCCTCCTCGATTTCAACCTCCTTGAGATCGACCTCCGAATCCCTATTCATTACCTCTCTGGCCTTCTCAGTATCCCTCTCGATCAGGGAATACACCGCTTCATCCAGATTGTTCTCTACCATCGAACTCAAACTCAGAAGGTGTTTCTTCAAATTGTCTATCTCTTTTCTAATGTGTCGCTCCACTTTTCAACTCCCTCTATCCGAATCTGCCGGTGATATAATCCTCAGTAGTCTTTTTCTCCGGATTGGTGAACAACTTGCCTGTCTCTCCGAATTCTATCAGCTCGCCCTCGTAGAGGAAAGCGGTATAATCTGAAACCCTGGCAGCCTGCTGCATATTATGAGTTACTATTACTATGGTATAGTTTCCCCTCAGGTCATCTATCAGGTCCTCAATCTTACCGGTGGAGGTGGGGTCCAGCGCGGAGGCGGGCTCATCCATCAGCAGTATGCTGGGCTTTATGGCTATCGCCCTGGCGATACACAATCTCTGCTGCTGCCCACCGGAGAGGTCCAGGGCATTGTGATCCAGGCGGTCCTTTACCTCATCCCACAGGGCAGCCTGCTGCAGGCTGTTCCTTACGATATCAGACAGCTTATTTCTTGATTTAACACCATGTATTCTGGGCCCGTAGGCGATGTTGTCGAACACACTCTTGGGAAATGGATTCGGTTTCTGAAAAACCATACCGACATTCTTTCGAAGAGAGACCACATCTACCTTGGGAATATTTATATCCTGCCCGTCGATCATCAGCTTTCCCTCCACCCTGCAGCCCGGGATCAGGTCATTCATCCTGTTAATCGACCTCAGAAAGGTACTCTTTCCGCAGCCGCTTGGTCCTATTATCGCCGTAACCAGTCCTGCCGGTATACCCATTGTAACATCGCAAACTGCTTTATTAGTTCCGTAGAAAACACAGAACTCTTCGGTGGTTATAAGCTGCTTTTTATCCATTCCATTTGCATGCATCCGCTAAGATCCCCTTATCTTCTGAGTTTCTTTGAAACTCTTTTTCGAATAATAATCGCTGTCATATTCAAAAGCAAAACAAGAACTACCAGGGTCAGAACCATCCCATACTGAACATGGCGTATCTCGTTGACCGCCTCATGTTCGGTGGCCAGGTTGTAGACACTCCAGGGCAGGGCGGGTGTTGGCTGCGAGACAGTCTGCCAGACTGCCAGCGGTTTGCCTACGCTCACCGCCGCGGTAAAGATAATAGGTGCCGTTTCCCCTGCAGCCCTTCCCAGACTTACGATTATACTGGTCAGGATGCCCGGGAGAGCGGCGGGAAGCACCACAGTGACGATAGTATGCCATTTCCCCCCTCCAAGGCTCATTGCCGCTTCCCGGTACCCTCTGGGCACCGCATTGATCGCCTCTTCAGAGGCTCGAATTATGATGGGAAGGACCAGAAGAGCAAGGGTCAGGGACCCCGCGAGCACGCTCTTTGAATTCGAAATATCAATGGTGTTTATGAAAAAGGCCAGCCCGAAAAGCCCGAATACAATACTTGGAACTCCCGCCAGGGAGCTGATTGATACCCTTATCAACCTGGTAGCCCTTCCCTCTCCCGCGTATTCAGCGAGATATACTGCGGCAATTACGCCGAATGGGATGGCAAATATCATTGCCCCGACTGAAAGATAAAGGGTTCCGAGCACTTCCGGCCATATTCCTCCGAAGAAATGGGCATCCTTGGATTCGTCGAAAAGAAATCTCCAGTAGAATGTCAGTCCCGGCATCATCATTCTGTCAATATCCTTCTCAAGGATCTCAAAGACCGGTTCCAGCCCGGTACCGGCAAATAGCTCCTGTCTTGGTTTGAGAACCTTTTTCCCCATAGTTGAAGGGTCCGAATAATCATAGGTTTCCACGTTTAATATTTCATCCAGGGTTACCATTGCCCTGTCCATCCTGACTTCGCCGTATCTCTCCCTAACCAGTGCCGCTTCCCTCCCACCGGGCCGGGGCCCCAGCAACTCCCCTATCAACTCTTTCAGGTCCCTGTACTCTCCCTGGTATTCCCTGCGAAACTCAGAATCCGCTTCAGAGAGCCGTTCCTCAAACCTTTCCATCATCTGGTAGACAGGTTTTCTGGCCATTTCCGCCTCAGCTACCTGCTCCATTATCTCATCACGGTCTCCCCTGCCGAATCTCTGAAGCATCATTTCGCGGTTCTCCACTGTTTCCCTGAATATAAAAGCTCCCATTCCCTTCATGAAAATAGGGAAAAGAAGCACTATCAGCGATACCGCCATAAAAAA
>WJIX01000287.1 GCA_014730075.1 bacterium
CGAGCAGGGCGATGTCCCCCTGATTGGCAGTTGGATTACCTCTGAGGAAGGATTCGTTCTTCTGGCAAGGCCTGATCTTAATGAACCTGAAGAAATTAAGCTGTTCTCTTTTGATGATTTTTCCGATAACGACCTGTCCATGGAGCTGATGATCGCACGCGAAGAGTACAAAACATCCTTTCAGGAGGCGAAGTCTGCTACCGAGGCGCTCAAAGCCGAGCGTGACTTTGTCGAGCGGGTGATAGATACCTCTCCTGTGGTGATCATGGTTATGGATACCGAGGGCAGGATTATCAGGTTCAATCCGTTCATGGAGAAGCTGACCGGCTACTCCCTGGATGAGGTCAGGGGAGAAGACTGGTTCGAGATATTTCTTCCGGATGATAATCGAGAAAGGGTGCGAGCATTTCTCAGCGAGGTGGTGGACGGCAAAAAAAAGATTACCGGAATCAATACCATTCGAACCAGGGATGGAGAGATGCGCGAGGTCGAATGGTTCTGCAGCATAATAAGGGACAGAGGTGTAAATGGGAACAAGGTGCTGGCTGTGGGTCACGATATAACAGAGCGTCTTAAAGCCGAGAGAGGTTTAAACAGGGCCAGGAAGAGGCTGCTGAATATCCTGTCCAATTCCCCATTCGGTGTGGCGGTGATCGGGATGGACAGAAAGATCAGGTGGGTGAATGATTATGCTGCGGAACTGGCGCAGGTGGATGATAAGAACTTTCTGCGGGGACATCACTGCGGCAACTATCTCTGCCCAGCAACCCAGGACAACTGTCCGGTACTGGACAGGGGGCAGACCATCGATAATTCGAAACGGATTCTCAGGCGTAACGACGGGGTAGAGATACCGATCCTAAAGACTGTAAACCAGATCGAAATGGATGGAGAGCCGGTTCTTCTGGAGACATTCGTGGATATCTCCAAGCTGGAAAGAGCGGAGAAGAATCTGAGAAAAACCCTGACCGAACAGGAGGCGATCTTCGACAGCAGCCTGGTGGGAATAATGGTGCTGGAGAACCGTATGCTTACCAAGGTTAACCGCCAGATGGCCGAGATGCTCGGTTACAGCCAGGAGGAGATAGTAGGGCGGGGTCCCGAGCAGCTTCATCTCTCCATGAAAAATTTCCATGAGTTCGGGGAGAAGTACTACTGGCGCCTGGCCGAGCGGGAGATAGTAAACATAGAATATCCGCTCCGGCATAAGGACGGATATGCGGTGTGGTGCCAGTTCAGCGGAAAGGCGATAGACCCTCCGGATCTGGCCAAAGGGGCTGTCTGGATCATCCAGGATATCACCGAGAGAAAGAAGGCTGACCGTGACCTTAAGCTTGCAGTAAAGCAGGCCGAGGAAGCTAACCGGGCCAAAAGTGAGTTTCTGGCCAATATGAGCCACGAGATACGGACCCCCATGAATGGAGTAATCGGTATGACCGGGCTCCTGCTGGATAGCGACCTGACCAGGGAGCAGCGCTACTACGCCGAGACGGTTCGCTCCAGCAGCGATCTGCTACTGGGACTTATTAACGATATCCTGGATTTCTCCAAGATCGAAGCAAATAAACTGGAATTGGAAGTAATTGAGTTCAACCTGGAGAATCTTCTGGAGGATTTCTCCACCACCATGGCGTTCAAGGCCCAGAGTAAGGGGCTGGAACTGCTCCTTGGAATAAGCCCCGATGTCCCAACTCTGATGAAAGGGGATCCCGGGCGGCTCCGCCAGATACTGACCAACCTGGTGGGCAACGCTATCAAGTTTACAGAGGATGGGGAGGTGGCGATCAGGGTACAGCTGGAGTCTGAGGACGAAAGCAGCACCATTCTCCGTTTCCGCGTTCAGGATACCGGTATGGGGATTCCGGAAGATAAGCAGGAGATGCTCTTCGACCAGTTTACCCAGGTTGACGCCTCTACCACCCGAAAATATGGTGGTACCGGCCTGGGGCTGGCTATATCGAAGCAGCTCTCCGAGATGATGGGCGGGAAGATCGGGGTGATCAGCGAAGAGGGAAGCGGCTCGGAGTTCTGGTTTACAGTTACAATGAAAAAGAGTGAGAAGGCCGATCTCCGCACGGAAAAGCTGCCGGCTGAACTCTCCGGTTTGCGGGTTCTTGTAGTGGATGACAACCGGACCAACCGCGAAATACTGAATACTATTCTTGGCTCCTGGGATATGAGAGTATCCGAAAGCCCAGATGGAGAAAAAGCCCTCCAAGCGCTCAGGGCGGCGAGCAAAAAGAGCGATCCTTATGACTGCGTCCTGATCGATATGCAGATGCCGGGGATGGACGGCAGAACCCTCGGCGCCGCCATAAGGGATGATGAGCGGATACAGGATGTGAGAATGCTGATGCTGACCTCTCTGGGAACAGGGGGAAATACCAGAAAGTACCAGGAGATCGGTTTCGATGCCTGTCTCAACAAACCGGTCAGATTCAGTGAACTGAGAAGAGCACTTTCCAGGATTATGGGGATAGATGAATCCATGGTGGGCGCTTCATGTGATCTGAACAGCCGTTCGGAGAGCTCAGGCCTGCGGAATCTATTCTCGGGCAGGAAGGCGAGGATCCTTCTTGCCGAGGACAATATAATCAATCAGAAGGTGGCCATTGGTATACTGAAGAAACTGGGCCTGAAGGCCGATGCGGTTGCCAATGGAGCTGAGGTAATCAGGGCGCTTTCTGATATCCCCTACGATCTGGTCCTGATGGATGTTCAGATGCCGGAGATGGACGGCCTGGAGGCTACCCGCCGGATTCGCGATCACCGCTCTCATGTTCTTGACCACGATATACCGGTGATAGCGATGACCGCCAGGGCCATGAAGGGAGACCGGGAGAAGTGCCTCGATGCAGGGATGAACGATTATCTCCCCAAACCGGTCGAACCGGAAACCCTGGCCGAGTGCCTGGAAAAATGGATGCCGGATAATAAGGATATCTCTGAGGAAGAAGGCTCCTCGGTTAGCCGGGACGATACCGCCGCCAATGTTACCTGATACCACAACCGCCTTTGGAACTGCCTGGAGCCGAAAATCAGCTCTGGAAATAGCAGCTCCCTGTGATAGACTGAGGATCAATCAGAAGACGGGGGCAATGTAATATGCGATACGCTATTCTCTCGGACATACACGCAAATATCGAAGCGCTGGAAGCGGTTCTGGAGGATATGCGGAGCCTGCGGATTGACAGATTGCTCCATCTGGGTGATATTATCAATTACGGCCCCGATCCGGCCCATTGCCTGGAGAGGGTAATAGAGCTGGGCATCGATGGAGTCACCGGCAACCACGAGAGAGCGCTTCTCAGCAGAGCGAGCGCCGGCAACCTCAATATAACCGCCTACGATTCACTCTCAGCAACCAGAGAGATGCTGGCGGAAGAGCAACTGGATCATCTGGCGAATCTGCCGGTAACCCGGGTGGTTGACGGGATGCTCCTGGTCCACGGCTGCCCGCCTGATTCGGTGAGTGAATATATCTCGCATCATGATTACCGCTCCAGGATTTACGGCCTAGATGAGGTCTTCATGAAGATGGAACAGTCCATAGCGTTTGTGGGGCATACCCACCTTCTGGGGCTCTACACCCAGGATGAGGAGTTCAAGACGGACCTTCATTACGGGGAGCGGCTCAAGCTGGACCAAGACCTGATTCACATAGTCAATGTTGGAAGCGTGGGCCAGCCCAGGGATGGGAACACCCACGCCAGGTACGTAATCTACGACAGCGCCGGAATGAGCATAGAGCCGAGGTATGTATCCTACCCGGTAACCATAACGGTAGAGAAGATATACCGCTCGGAGATGCCCGATCTGAACGGTGAGCGGCTGATAAGCGGTTATTAGCGATAGCACCCTTTTCTTTATTATACATACCTGCTCCATAGTACTAATTGAAAGAATTTTCGTTTTTATGTATAATTAAAAAAACACAGTATAAATCTGAAAATAGAGGACCTTTGGGGATAAAATGGGAGCGGCTTGTTTACACCTCGCGATATAGACGATCTTCTGGCTGAGCTGATGTCGGCGGTACATGGAGATGCCAGGAATCTGGTATATGCAGAGCATGCATCGCTGATATTGCATTACTGCATTGCAACCCTTGAGCCTTCAGTTTACCACTCCTACCTGAAGCTGAACGCCTACCCTCTCCTGGAGGCATTGACCCCGGAGTCGGTCAGCATCCTGAATTACAGCACGCTAAGGGTCCTCCCTGAGCTGCTTGATGAGATAGTCCGGGTTGAACCCTCCATCTCAAGAGAGAAAATCGAAGAGCTTGAGAGTTCAATACAGAAGAATCTGGATTTCTACTCCTGCGTCCTCGGACTGATGGATGAAAAAGAACTCAGTATCGATATGAGCAGACAGCTCCGCAGCTACAGCGATTCCTCCAGCTCGAGTATGATAAATCTGGTGCTGGTCTCAACCCTCGCCTCCAAAGGCGGCAGCCAGTTCAATCTGGGCAAGGTGCTTCCCGGACGGTTGAGCATAGAGGTGACAGGAGAGGGAAGCCTGTTCAGAAAGGTTGAATCCTTTATCTCTTTCGACAAGAGGATCAGAGAGGAAAATGATCCATTTTCTAAGCAGCTTGAGGAGTCGGTAAGTTTCGCCGAGCGATCAGTTGGGGGCCGGTACGGAAGGTGGGAGCTCGACCGGATTCCCAGGGTATATAGATTCGGCATTTCAGATAGCAGCGGTGGCAGGGATTGGGCAGAGTTCTTTACCGGGGGCTCTGCCGGATTGGCCTTCGCCCTTATTTCCATGGCAGATGTTGAGAAGCTAAGCAATCTGCGCCTTCGCCACCGGATCAGAAGAAACACCGCCTTTACCGGCGGTATAGACAGGGAAGGGAACGTGCTGCCCGTCGATGATGCGGATATGCCGCTTAAGACCAGGGCAGTTTTTCACTCTCCATGCAGCCGGCTGGTCCTGCCGGAGCAGAACATGCCAGCGGCCAGAAAAGAGCTCGAAAAACTCCTGCATCAGTATCCCGGAGGAAAGCTTGAACTGAGGCCGGTATCTAACATAGCCCAGGTATACAGTGACAGCAGTATCGTTGAAAGGTTCAGAACGCCTGCGATCAGAGTCCTGGGGAAAAGGGCCAGGATATGGAGAAAGCACCTCTTCTCGGCTGCAGCGGTCTTTCTGATCTTCCTCTTCTATGTGCTCATTCCAAGATTGGACCACAATACGGTCAGGTGCGAGTTTGACGGAACCACAATTGATTTCTACAACAGGTTCAACCACAACTTCCATTCCTTCAGTCCCGGCTATTTCATTTGCAATATCGAAAATAACTATGATGGAATCGATTCGAAATCCTACAGACTATACGACCAGATCGATGTAACCGGAGACGGAGAGAACGAGATTCTCTTTATCAGCGTTGCGTCGGATTCGAATGCCACCAAGCCGGCGGGGAGGATTCATACGCACCTGTTCGATAATTCGGGGAAGCTGATGAACCATATCCCCCTTTGGGACAGTCTGTTGATAAAGGCAGGCGAAATAAAAAGACCTTTTGCAGATTTTACTTACTGTCAGGACCGGGTGGCGGATCTTGATGAAGATGGGTTAATGGAACTGGTTATTGCTTCGGTGCATATTGAATTTTCTCCTTCTTTAACAGCGGTAGTATCATTCAAGGAAGAGAGTTACAGAATCTATATTCACGGCGGCCACCTGAAGCGTTTAGCAACAGGCGATTTCAACAGGGACGGCCGGCAGGATATGGTCCTAGGAGGCGTCAGGA
>WJIX01000019.1 GCA_014730075.1 bacterium
ATGCTGGAGGGTGCCGCAACCCTGGCCAGGGGTGAGAATATCGCAGGCAAAATCGGAAAAGGGGTGGAGGACGGCAGGGAGCTGCTGGAGGAATTCATAACGGAGGTGATCGAAAGAAGAAATTATGAAGCCGCAGATCAGCTGATAGAAAAGGGGCTTCGATCGAATGGGCCGCTATACTCACTCGGGTGGCACCTCGCCGGAATCATCGAGGCCGGCGAAGGAAGCCGCGCAGTTGGTAAATATCAGGTCCTGGGTCCGGCAGAATTCTTTATCAGGGCGGGTGAGATAGCAGAAGCAAGCGGTGAAGATCTGTTTTCCGGCAATGCTGACCGGGCGATAGAGGAACTTAAAGAGAAACTGGCCCGGCGGCAGGGGTCGCCATTCAGGTGAGTTGCAATAATTGACCTGTGCCGAAATATTTTTATTTTCTTCCCATTTTTTGAAAATAGTGAAATAATATCGGAGATATCATTCCGGGCAAAGAGACGAAGTGCTGGATGACTATTCAGGCAACCGGCCAACAGCATGCTGTTCTGCAGGTAACCCGCCACACAACTTTTGCCAGCTTATGAATGAGGAGGAGATGATGGGGTATGTGATTTCTCAGAGTGAGTTGGAGTCGGTGTGGCAGGTTGTCTTCAGCGGCAGGGTGGATGCGGAGTCATTCCATACTGCTGTCAATGAAGAACTTCTTGCAGCCAGCCGTAACAATATCAAGGGAATCCTGGTGGACTTTCGGCAGGCCAATGCAGTGATGTCCACAATGGAGGCATATGAACTCGGGAAGAGGGTTGCCTCAATGCCTGAGTTCAGGACCATACGGATAGTTTTTCTCTATCGATCAGGAAAAGAGTTAGATGGAATGTTTCTGGAGACAGTGGCAGCGAACCGGGGAATCCCGATTTCCATTTATAAAGACCGGGATAAGGCGATGAAATGGCTCTCCGGGCGCAGCCGGGGCGGCAGAATCGTAAAAGATGCCGGGTGAGCATACCCTGATACCACCGGGGTCAGCCCCGGCAGGGAAAGGTGTTTCTTATGAAAGAGTTAGCTTCGGATATAATAATAGCATCCAGCCCCCGGGAGGTATGGGAAGTCCTGACAGATTTTGATTCTTACCGGGATTGGAATCCATTTATCAGGTCGGTGGAGGGACTACCGGCAGAGGGAGAGACTCTCACAGTCAGCATTCAACCCCCGGGGAGCCGTTCAATGACCTTCAGACCGGTGGTTTTGAAGGCGGAAGCAACGTCAGAATTCAGATGGAAGGGAAAGCTTCTGGTGAGGGGGCTTTTCGACGGCGAGCACTACTTCATTCTGAGGGAGAATGAAGACCGGTCTACCACCTTCATCCAGGGAGAGATATTCAGTGGTATTCTGACAGCTCTGTTTTCGGGAATCCTGGAAAAGACGGAGAGAGGGTTCGGGCTGATGAATGAAGCTCTCAGGAGCGAATGCGAGAGATAGAAGCGGTAATCTCTGTTCCTGGCAAATGCCCCTTTCATCTTGCCTCTATGGGGCACTGTATCCGGACCAATTCAAAGGAATTAATTCCCCGAATACCTTACGAACCTGTCCATAGCCCTTACCGCCCGGTCGATCTTCCTGAACACGCATAGACCGGCGTCTTCCATCAGGGTCACCGCGGGGTCGTAGATATTCCCTCCGTTCATCGAAACCACCACCGGTTTATCGGTGCTTCTGACCAGACGGATCAGGGTGTTGGGATGAGATCCCTCGTTGTAGATATTCTCGCTGTGTCCTTCGCCGGGGGGTAGGTTCTCCTGGGTGGCGGTGGATGCCACATTGGATATAACCACGCAGTCGGTATTCGCGTCATTGATTATTTTCTCCACGCACTTTCCATACTCTTCGGTGGTAATAGCGGGAGTTGAATCAACCGGATTCCTGGCATTGACAATATCCGGAAGTATCTCTCTCAGCCCGTTAAGGGTCCCGGGGCTGAAATCGGCCAGGGTCAGATCTCCCAGGGCATCGGAGGCTGATGAGCACTCGTAGCCGGCATCGCTTATTATCCCAACCCGGTTACCCGCCGGAACCTTCCCGGTGAGGATGGAAAATATCTTCATGTAGTCTTCAAAGTCGTCCAGGGTATCAGCTATGAGGATGCCGCCCTGACCGAGCAGCTTTCTGAACAGGAAATAATCCCCGGCCATGGCTGCCGTATGAGAGGCCACCGCCCTGGCTCCCTCGCTGGTCCTCCCCGCCTTGTATATGATGATTTTGCGGCCTTCTGAAATTATCCGCCGGGCAATCTCCAGGAATCTTTGTCCACCCAGCTCTTTGAATCCCTCCAGGTACAGGAAGAAGGTATCTATATCCCTGTCGCTGCGAATAGTTTCAAGGTAGTCCGTTACGGTCAAATCCAGCTGGTTGCCCACGGTAATCTGGTAAGCGGGATCTATCCGGTGGAGGGTATTCTTCATGTTAACCACGAACGCGCCGCTCTGGCTTATGAACGCGGAGTTCTTTCCATGTTTTCCGGAGAACGAGATCTTGTATTCCGGAAGGAAGAAGGTATTATACCCGCCCCGGTCAGATACTATACCCATGCAGTTGGGGCCGTTTACTACCGGGCAGGATTCTGATGAATTTTTCTTTTCACGGAGGGTTTTCTCCAGTCTCTCCGAGTAGTGGCCACCCTCTTCGGTCTCATCGAAACCTGCGGAGATGAGAATCAGCGAAGAGGCAAGCTCGTCTGATATTATCCTCTCTATCATCTCTACGGTACGGTCGGAAGCTGGAATGGTGATTACCACCAGGTCCATCCTGTCATCGATTTCGTCAAGTGAGCTGATCGACTTCACACCGTCAATCTCCTTGACTTCCGGATCGGGATGAAGCACCAGCATATTATCTTTACTTATCCCGCCGCCACTGAATAGGTTCTTGAGTATCTGCCTCCCCATGTTGCGCCTGCTTGCCGAAGCCCCTGCCAGGAGCACGCTCTCAGGTTCCAGAAGCCGCTGCAGGTTCTCTTCATTCCTGGAAAAAGCCTGGTGCTTATCGGTGGAAATCTTCAGCAGGGCGTCCAGCGCCACCGCCTTCCCGCCGGTTATCTGCAGAGGGTTGACCTCCAGCTCTTCCAGGGTGAATTCAGAGGTTTCGGAAGAGTGGGAGAAGGTATCCGCCAGAGAGGCAAAGACCTGCAGGATATCCAGGATCCTGGCCGGTTTTATCAGAGGTTTATCCGCCATCCTGGTCCTGCCTGAGATAATGGGATAGAATATTGTTTTATCCAGCAACCCGGCTGTCTTATTCCTGTCATTTACAGTAGGGGGGATGGCCACCATGAGATTCTTCTCATCCTTGAGACTCTCCTGGTATATTTCAGTTCCGGTCCCTCCCAGGCCGATCATCACAACCGGACCAAAGGAGCGGTCCTGTCGCAGGGAGAGGATCAGCTGGCGGGGGACTGACTCCTCAATATCCAGGTATTGGGTAACCAGCATCCCTGAAAACTGAACTCCGGCATCTTCTGCGATCCTGCTGAACTCCCGGTAGGTCCTCTTGATGTTCTGATCGCTCGATTCCACGAACCTGATCCCCCCGAACTCGGTCCGGTGGAGCATCTCCGGGGATATCAGCTTGCAGACCGCTCTTCCGCTGAAGCCGCTTCTGGCTTCGGAGAGGGTGCTGACGAAAAAACTGGAGGGGGTCTCTATTCCCACCAGGCCCAGGACCTGGTAGGCCTCGTGCTCGAGAAGCCTGGTGCGTCCCTGGCCGAGTGCTTCCCTGAATATCTCTTCTATCCCATGGATGGCCGAGCTGCTTATCATGATTTGCGGTTATCCCCCTTATTCTGAAAATCCAGGCAGAGTGCGCTCTTCTGGACCAGGCACCTGTATCTGGTGCAGTAAAGGGCGATAAAGGTATGGCAGGCCCCGTCCAGGTTTTCCTCATCCGGGAACTCGGCATGAGGGCAATCCGGGTCGCACCATCTGATCTCAATATCTGACAATCTGCTTTCCTCCCGATGCGGGCCTTCAGTAGAATCAGATTTTATATTAAAACATATCGGGAAATTATTGTAATTAATTTTATTGATCCTGACCGGATTTTATTTGAATTCTTTTCAGGCCGGCCTTAATATCAGCAGCTGAGAGTAACAGTAATGGAACCGGGCCCGGATCAGTCCGCCCCGGGGCTGGGCTTACCGGCGAGGTCGAAAAATATGTTCGAATCGGCAGACAGGGTATTAAAGCGGATTCATCCCGCTTATCTGGTTATATTCAGTTATCTATCAGCCGCGCTGATAGGGATGGCCCTGCTGAGTCTTCCCCAGGCATCCACCGGGGAACCGGTAAGCCCGCTGGACGCCCTCTTTACCTCCACCTCTGCTATCTGTGTTACCGGTCTCATAGTAGTGGATACCGGATCTCAGTTCACGATATTCGGCAAGATGGTTATTCTGATACTTATCCAGATGGGCGGGCTGGGTGTAATGACCTTCTCGGTTTTCCTGTTTCTCTTTCTGGGGAGGAAGATCGGTACCCGGGAGAGGTGGATAATCAATGAGACCTTCACGGCTGCCCCCACCGGGGATATAAAGAACCTGATTAAGCTGATATTCGTTTTTACTTTCATCATGGAAGTGGCCGGGGCGCTGGTCCTGTCATTTGTATTTCTCAGCAATGGTATGGCCTCCGGCGAGGCCGCCTTCAGCGGTATATTCCATTCGGTCTCCGCCTTCTGCAACGCGGGATTTTCATTCTTCAGCAGCAGCTTCATCGCCTACCGGGAGAATATAATTCTTAATGTTGCCGTTATGCTCCTGATAATCATCGGGGGTATAGGGTTCCCGGTGATATACGAGGTAACTGAGAGGATAAGAAGGAGGGGGCAAAGCGGCAGAAAGCTAATCTCGCTTCACACCAGGATGGTCCTTTCCTCTACTGTGGTTCTTATTCTCTCCGGCGCTGTGATCCTTTTCCTGTTCGAGGGGGGAGCCGCCTTCCGGTCGCTCTCAGGCAAAGGGAGGTTGCTTACCTCCCTGTTTCAGTCAGTTACTACAAGAACAGCAGGTTTCAATACCATAGATATCCCCTCGCTTAAACCTGCAGCGCTGATGATATTGATAATGCTTATGTTCGTGGGAGCCAGCCCCGGCTCCTGCGGTGGAGGTATCAAGACTACCGCCCTGGCCGTTTTTGCCGGGATCGTCAAAAGCCGGATTAAGGGGATGAGGTATGATTCTTTCGCCAGAAGAACCATCCCGGAAGAGATTACATCGCGTGTTTTCTCAATATTCATACTGGCCGTGCTAACGGTCTCGATTGGCCTGCTGCTGCTTCTTCTCACCCAGGAACCGGGGGATACCGAATTTTTCTACCTCGCATATCTGTTCGAGGCTGTTTCCGCTTTCGCCACGGTGGGGTTATCCATGGGGGTAACTTCGGCGATGACCTGGGCGGGAAAGATTATTATCATCCTGATGATGCTCACCGGGAGGGTAGGCCTTCTTACCATAGCCTATGTTCTCACCAGGAAGAAGCGAAAGGTAACCTATAAATACGCGGAAGAGAAAGTAATGATCGGTTAGAATCTGATGCCGGAAAGGGATTGCTATGTCTAAGAATTTTGCTGTAATAGGACTGGGAAAATTCGGATACACCGTGGCCAAGACCCTGTTCGAGGAGGGGCATAATGTTCTGGCCATTGACAGCGACGAGGAAATAATACAGAAGGTCAGGACCGACTGCTCCCAGGCGGTAACCGGTGACGCAAAGGAGAAGGAAGTGCTCAGTACTCTCGGGCTGGAGGAGATGGACGCGGTGATCGTATCCCTGGGTGATAATACCGACGCCGCCACTCTGGTAACGCTCTATCTGGGCGAGATGGGTGTAGAGAATATTATCGTTAAGGCTGAAGGGGACGACCATGGAAAGATCCTGAAGAAAGTAGGCGCCAGCCTGGTGATCTTTCCGGAACAGGATACCGCAGTCAAGGTGGCCAAGAACCTCTCTCATCCCAATCTTCTGGAGTACATACCGATTACCAAGGAGGATTTCATAATAGGTCAGCTGGCCCCCCCGGAGAAGTTCATTGGCAGGAGTCTTGCGGACCTGAAGCTCAGGACTGAATACAATATAAATGTGATCGGGATAGAAAGGGGAGATGAACAATTTATATCTATTCCATCGGCAGATTTTATTATAGAGTCGGGAGATACACTTGTGGTGGTAGGTTCGCAGGAGGATGTTGACGGACTGAAAGAAATCGACGGCAGTGAATAAGCCTGCCCCCGCGGCAGAAGGGGGCAGGCAGAATCATAAAGGAGGAGTAATGCGCACTTTTTCAGCAGTCTCGGTACTGGGAATAATTCTTATCATAGCTGGGGCGGCACCGGCGGCCGCGGATACCGGGGTGAGGGTTAACGCCGGCCTGACCCACATCGGCTACGGCGATTTCAACGACTTCGTGGATGATATTAACTACGAATTGAATGAGTACGGCATAGAAATGAATAATATCAACTGGGTGCCGGAGATTCAGGGAGAGGTGCTTTATTCGCCATTTCCGATGTTTACGGTTGGCCTGGGTGCGGGGATAATATTCGGAAGCTCAGATCTCAATGCCAGTATAGGGGGATTTTCTCTCGACTTCGAGCATGAGATAAAAGTATACCCCATCACGGTGACCGGTTATTTCAAGCCCTCCATGCCGATGTTCCCTCTGAAACCGTATATTTACGGGGGAGCGGGGCTGTACCATTCAAAAATGAGTTTCAG
>WJIX01000288.1 GCA_014730075.1 bacterium
CATGAAAAGTTCGCTGTTCCCGCTGATACTGAGTGTCATCAGAAGGGTCTGTTTCTCTTCCAGGTAACTCCCCGCCACATTAAGACCCTTCCGGTATGAGATCATCTTACGGGTACCGTCTTTCAGGTTTATCATGTAGCAGTCAGGGTTACCGTTCCGGTATGAGGTAAAGCAGAACCTGTCCCGGTCGATCCATACCGGTGAAACAGCCAGCGAGTCAGAGGTCAGCCTCCTGGTCCCGAAACCGTCGTAGTCTATGGTATAAACGCACTTCTTTCCCCCAGCCCTCCTGAGAAACAGCAGCCTGGTGGTGGCGATACCGGTCTCTCCGGTGAGAAAGAAGGTGATTTCATCACTGAGATAATGTGCCACCGTACGGCAGGCCCCCTCCGAAAACCTGTACTTCTTCTCGAAAATGGTCCCGCCGCTGGTATAATCTATCAATTCTCCGGTCAGCAGCATCCGGTCGCCCTCCGCCCGGAGTTCCATTTCCATAACCGCCACCGCTGTTCTGCCCTCAGGCAAACTGTCCTGCCCCGCGGGAAGCAGTATTGGGTCGAATATGCCCCCGTAAACCAGGTCATTGTTCAGAACGGTCTCCACGCATTCCGCCGAACCCTTCAGGGTGCGGATGCCGATATCGGTCTTCTTCAGCAGAACAGGGATCTTACCCCTTCCACTTCCTTCGATCTTGAGGTGCACATCTGTCTGGCTCCAGACCGAGTGAGGCAGGATCAGGAGCAATGCTGCGACTATCCATAATCTCTTAATCATCATCAATCCCTCTGGACGAATTTAAAGTGAATTCCCAGCGACGGCTCGGTAAAGGCCTTCGGAAGAGGGGGAAAAGGCTCAGAGCTCCTGATTGCCCTCAGAGCAGCCCTGTCAAAGAAGGGATCACCCGATCTCTTCTCAACCCTCAGGCCGGATATTCCTCCTCCCCTGCTTAGCCTGAAATAGACCACGCAGGAAACAGTTTTTCCATGTTCGCCCGGTTTCGAAAACCAGTTGCCGGAGACCTTGCGCTGTATCGCTCCCAGATAGTACGAGAAGGGAAATCTTGGGGCGTCCACGGCAATGGAAGTGCCCTCCTTCTCCTCATTGACTGATACATCCATGGAGCCGTTATCTTCCGGTTCCGGCTCAGGTTCGGGTTTCTCAGGCTTTTTCTCAGGCTTTACTTCCGGTTTCTCCTCCGGTTTCTTCTCCGGGACCTCCTCCTTTACCGGCTCCTTTTCACTCTTTACTTCAGGGGTTGGGGCCGGGGGTTTCTTCTCCTGCTTTCTGGGAGAGAAAATCTGCACAGAATATATTCTATTGGGCAGGTCGACATTGGGGACCACCTCGAAAAGGGTCAGCAGGCAATAGAATATTACAAGGTGTATTAACAACGATATGATAACGGATATCTTCATTCCACCTCTGTCAGGTGCCGCCCTCAGTTCTCTTCCTGTTCGGCGATCAGTCCAACATCTTCGATCCCGATCATTTTTATCCGGGCCAGCACCCTCATCACCTTTCCATACTCGGTCTTTGTATCGGCCCTGAGAAAAACCCTGGGCGGATTGGTTTCCAGCTCCTTTTTAAGCTCGGCCGCGAATTCCCTCCACTTGACCTCCCTCTTCCCTATGAAAACAGTCCCGTCCCGGTCCACCGACACGGTTATTCCCCTTTTCTCCTCTATTACCTTCGCCTCCGCCTTCGGAAGATTGAGGTTGACCCCCGCCTGCAGAAAGGGTGCGGTAAGCATGAAGACTATCAGAAGAACCATTATTACATCCACCAGGTTGGTAATGTTGATCTCTGCCAGTGAAGAATATCTTTTCCTTTTCATAACCTGCTCACCCTCGTTCCTTCTGGACCGAATCGCTAGAGGTCACTGTAACGGCCCTCCATCAGCCTGCTCCTGAACTTCACCATGAAACCGTAGAGCTCATCCTCTCTCCTGCGGATGATCCTCAGTATGTAATTGTAACCGATCACAGCCGGAATCGCCGCGCCCAGCCCGAAAATTGTGGTAATAAGGGCTTCCGCTATACCGGGGCCAACTACGTAAAGATCTGCCGAACCGGCCGCCCCCATACTTATGAATGAACGCATAATCCCCCATACCGTCCCCAGGAGGCCAAGAAAGGGGGAAATGGTGGCTGTGGTAGCGAGAAATATCAGGTAGCTCTCCCAGCTGGATACGATAGAGGTCATTCCAGCCTCCATATGCTGGTCTATGATATCCATATTACCTATCTCTCCAGTGCTCACATCCTTTCCCACTGTCCTGACCAGCCGGGCTTCCCCGCTTTCAGGGAAATTCCTGGCTTTCTCGATCAGTCCGGAGAGGGAGAACTCCTCAGAGAATGTTTTCCTGAAATTACTGCCCTCCCTTGATATCTTCCTGAAATATCTCACTTTTTCGAGTATTATGGTCCACGAAACAACTGACAGGACCAGCAGCAGAGCCAGAACGGACTTGGCCAGAATCCCCGCTCGTGAGATCAAATCTCCGAAATCCTCCGCAATCTGAAGAAAAATTGGAATCCCGTCAAACCCCATGTACACCCTCCTTGATTATTCGGGCCGGCAAATCTCCATTACTATCCGAAAAAACCGTCGGCAGCGTCCAGGGATTGTAATCCGGAC
>WJIX01000289.1 GCA_014730075.1 bacterium
CAATACACAAATCAATCGATTGCCTGATAGCTTATAAATTGGGGAAACTCCACTTCCTGATTCCTCTGGACAGATCCCCCGGTTCTTAAATATAATATTTGCGTTGGGACTACTGCGGTATTCTGATAATTAATGATCTGAATACTTTTATAACCAGATACTGCACGGAGACTTAATTCTTTCTCCGGCACCAGGGGGGGAATATCCCGGCCAAATGACTCAGGCGCACTTTTTCATCGCTGCGCGGAATCAGAACGGAAGGGGAATAAATGAATATTACCGGACTCAGAAGGGCTGCCGGAATAATTTCTATCATCACGCTGATTCTTCTATCCTGCTCTGGCGATAAGCCGGAGCAGAGAGTTGAACAGATCGGCAGCGACCCGGAAGCAGCCCGTATATACCGGGAAATGAGGGAAACAATCAGGGATGCCCAAACGATCTACTACGAAAGCGAATACCTGTGGACCAGCGACACCCTGGAGCTGGCCCATACAAATTATGAATTATCTATGAAAAAGCCGAATTTCGCCCGGGTGGAAGCGAGGGGGATAGAGAACTCCAGCGAGGGGGTACTGATCGGCGACGGAGAGCATTTCTGGATATACTGGCCCACCGGGAGGCCGCGCTTTCCGGGGACTGATTCAGCCACCTATGAAAGGACCAGGAACATCTCATACATGAAAAAACCGGCTCCGGCGGGCGCTCACTCTATCGCCCACGATGTCGGACTGTTCGGCACAAACGTAATCAGTATGACCGTACTGGAGCCGAGCATCTTTCATGGTTACAGCGACCCGATGCAGCCGTATCTCAACGGAGTCGAATATGTTGAAAGAGACACTGTTGGCGGTATTGAATGCGATGTGATCGAGGCGGTATTCATGGACCATCAGCGGGTAAAAACCTTCTGGGTTTCCAGAGAAGACCATCTGCCTCGCAGAATGCTTGAAACCGTCTATGCAAACCCCATCAGCGAAACCAGGGAAGAATGGTCCAACGTACAATTGAACCACCCTCTCCCGGATGATCTCTTTTCCTGGGAACCCCCCGAGGGCTGGGTTGAGTACAGGCAGCCCCGGCTGGAGGACGGGCTGTTGCCCATCGGTGAGATAGCCCCTGATTTTGAACTGTCCCTGGCTGACAGCGGCCGCTTCAAGCTGTCCGATCACCGTGGCGAGGTTGTCTGGATTATATTCTGGAAGTCGGGATGCCAGCCCTGCCGGAAAGAGATGGAATATATTCATAATATCATTGGCAGGTACGAAACCGGCGATCTGACAATATTGGGATTCAACTGTATTGATAATAGAGATGTCGCGTCAAAGTATCTGAAGAAATATAATATCCCCTTTCTCCACATTGTTGATTCATCGGAACAGGCCAGAAATACCTCCTTCAATGAATATCAACGTCTTCCGGGTATGAGCGCGGTTCCGCTGAATTACTTAATCGACCGCCGGGGAAGAATTGCGGTGGCATGGTACGGCTTCGACAGAGAAAGCGAACGGATAGAGAAGATCATGAAGAAAATGGATGAGCTGTGAAAATCTCCAGTTATTCCCGGCCCTTAACGCTTTTATTCCGCTGGACATGCCGCCCGCGCCGGAATTAGAATAACAGCTTTGAGAAAACATAAATTCATGACATGGAAAGGGGCTGCCATGCTCAAAAGAATAATCGTTTCGCTGATGTTATTGTCCGGATTATGCTCAATTGCAGCAGGCCTGTCTCCGGCGGAGGTAACCACTGTTGATTTCCTGGGCGATATGGAGTTTAACGCGGCGGGGCCTTTTCTTCTCCGGGTGGATATTGCCAGAAACCGGCTGATAGCAGCCAACACGCTGAGCAGCTCGATCTCTATTATAGACTGCGGTGATGAAACGGTCAGGAACATCCCAATCGGCGGAAGGGGGCTGCAGCACCTCAAATCGGAGAGCCTGGTTCTGGATCCGGAGACGGGCAGGATCTGCCTGATCGGGGACAGAAGCTTTCATATCATAGACCCGGTAACGGGAGAGGTAACGGATATCAGGACAGACTGCCAGTTCGAATCAGCCGCTATCTGCTCCGGTACCGGGAACGTATTCCTGGCCGGAAGAGAAACCGGCGGGCTGGGGTTCTATCAATCATCCTCCGGAAGGTTCACCGAGCTGGAATGGCTGGAACACTCCGAGCCGCTGGTAAATATGAACGCCACTCCTCCTCCGCCGGCAAGAAAGTTATTCTACGACCGGGCCCTGTCAAGGGTCATAGGTTTGGATGGATACAGCTCCACTATCTATATCTTCGACCCCGATTCCGGCAGAAAGCTGGCAGAAAGGAAACTGGAGGTAGAACCCCGCACCCGGTGGCACCTGGCCGGGTATGACGCAAAAAGGCATCATCTCCATCTGGTCCTGGAGACTGCCGGCAGAAAGGTAACTGAGGCGGTCCTGGCAGAAATTGACGGGGATGAGGATATCATCACTCCCCTCCCCGGCCTGACCGAGGGGGTGGGGATATGCTTTAACCCCGAAAGGAACGAACTGTACATCAGCTACGACAACCACCCTACGGTTCACGTGGTCGATTACAACCATGACGCGCGGCTCTTTGAGATAAAGATTCCCGCCTACGGAAACGACGGGGCGGCCATAGATACTGAGAATGATGTACTCTACATAGCCAGCTGGGCCCACGGAGAAATCGACGTAATCGATCTGAAAAAGAGAAAACTGATAAGAAGAATAAAGAACCTCGGCATCATCCCACACATGTTTTCTTTCGTCTACAACCCGGAAACCGGATTGATCTATTTCCCCAGGGGGGCAACCGCGGTGAACGGGACCTTCGGGGCGTCCATTGCGGTGGTGGATCCCGAGAGCGGCAAGAGCTGGAAGATCAGGACCGGATGGGCGCCGGTAGATTTGATCAGCTTCCGGGAGGGGGAGTCCTTCCTGGTATTCGGCTCCGAGGACAGGTTTGCCGAAGTGGGACCGGGTGGAAAATATGAGGTTCACCATCTCCCGGTCGATTACCCGGTTACAGCTTCATACAGTCCCGGCGGGAAAATCTATCTCTCCTACGGCCCCCACCAGTCCTACTGGCCTACCGTATACATCTGGGATGCACGAAATGGCATCATTACCATAGACCCGGAGAACCGGGAATTCTACGACAGGCGGATCCCCCGCCAGGGTATGGATATGGCCCTGGGAAAGGACGGGGTGCTGTACCTGACCCAGAACAACTGGGGACGAGAGCCCCAGTTCGTAACCAGGCTTCTCGATGAGGTTCGGCTCTTTGAACCGGCAGAGAGGATAGTACTGCCAGACACGGTAATGCGCGAGACCACCCAGAGGGTGCTGGAATATGACCAGAAAGAGGACCTGCTGTATCTTCTGAGATCGGGTGAAAGAGAGGGCGAAAAAAGCGCAGTTCAGGTTATTTCCCCCCACAGCGCATCCATGACTGCAAAGGCGGATTTGGGCGTCAACAGCACCGATCTGTTCTTCGACAGCGATTATATCTTTACCACCGATTTCGGCTCTGGCTCGGTAACAGCGGTCAGAAAATCCGATTACTCCACCATGACAATTCCCACCGGAGGATCTCCGGCCGCCGGGTGCCTGACCGGTGATCATCTGGCCGCGATTGACCACACCGGGAACCGGCTTATCCTGATCAACAGAGCAAATATCGACGAACTCTTCCGGGGGAGAGCAGATAGTGATATTGCCGGATCATACCATATCCCCTTTGAGGGGATGCCGGATAATATCTTCTGCCTTGAGGGTAATGTGGTGATTACCTCCCATAGCAGATCTCAGCTCGCAATACTTAGGTTCGATCCCGGCAGAGAGAGGTTCGAGAGTCTGCTCCGTTATGATTACCCCTTTGGTGATGTATCCCTGGCAGGTTCCAACTCCTCCTTCTACATGAGCGGACAGTTCGGGGACGCGATCTTTTCCCTGAACCGGATAGATTCAGATTCGAGCGGACGGATCTGGGTTACAGACTTTCTGGCCGGGAAGCTGTATATTCTGTACCCTGAATAATATCCCTGATAGGCTTCAATATCTGATCTTTTCAGGGTAAACGGATTGGAAAAGGAACCTCCAGGCAGAAATGACAGAAAGCGGTTATACTACCTGCTCCGCGGTCGCTTCGCCGTAATGATATCTGTATGGGTGCTGAAAGCGGTGCTCTATATGGGGCATCAGCGGGAAAGGAAATTTATCTGAGTGGCAGGGTGGTCCTGGTCCTGGGTATACTGACCGGATAACTGTTATTTATCCTGATCAACGGGAACGCGATCTCATATCTGGTGAATGGATTCAGGATAGTGGAATTGAAAGAGTAGGCAGGCAGGGAATACAGAAAGATCCATGAAGGGGAAGCGCCCCCGGCTACTTCGTGGCCAGGAAAGAATCCCTGCTCTCTATACCCATGAAGCGATATGATAAGTACATCTTCGAGATTGGCAGTTCTTTCTATTCTGTGAACAAGGAACTATGTGATAATGCCCGGAAGGGTGACCGGGTGATAATGAGGACCGCCCCCCGATCGCGGGAGCTGCAATCGATTGAAATTGAATTATGAAATTCCCGCCCGAAACGGCCAAATCTCTAATAATAAAAATATTGTATGCCTGCCCGCGCTGATGTAAAGTAAACTGGTATTCTGGAATATGGTTATACTCTCCGGGGGCTTGCAGGAATTCCCCCTTGAAAAATAGAGGGAGCTAATTATGACCACCACAGTTATTCTTATAATCGGCTTTCTTCTCTATCTTCTTCTTTACTTCGTATACGGCAAGAGACTGGAAAGGATGGTAGGCGCCGATGACTGCACTCCCACTCCCGCGCATCAGTATTATGACGGGGTGGATTATATACCGGCCAAGAAGGAGGTGCTGTTCGGACACCACTTTGCCTCCATTGCCGGGGCGGCGCCGATAATAGGTCCTGTGCTGGCGATGGCCTGGGGATGGGCACCTGCTATACTGTGGGTCTGGCTGGGGAACATATTCATGGGAGCGGTGCACGATTACCTCTCCGTTACCGCATCGGTGAGATACCAGGGCAAGTCGATTCAGTTCGTTGCTTCCGATCTGATTACCAGCCGAACCGGCAGGAACTTCTACTGGCTGGTCTTCTTTCTGCTGGTGCTGGTGATCGCAGCCTTCGGAGCAGTAATCGCTGGAATGTTCATCCATGATCCCTCGGTGGCCTCCTCATACATATTTATCATCGCCTCCGCCCTGATCCTGGGAGTGATGATGTACCGGCTGAAGTGGAATTTCGTACTCTCCACCGTGATAGGGGTTATTCTTCTGGGCTTTTCGCTCTATCTTGGTATCAGGGTGCCGATAACGCTGGGCTGGAACAGCTGGATCCTGATACTGTTCTTCTACATCATCATAGCGGCATCCATTCCGGTGAATGTCCTGCTTCAGCCCCGGGACTACCTGAACTCCTACCTGTTATATGCCGGATTGATCATTGGGGCGGTGGCCGCCCTGGTCAGCTACCACAGATTTACCGTACCGGCATTCACCTCCTTTGCCCCGGTCATCTCTCACGGTAAGCCTACACCCTTCTGGCCGGCCATAGTCCTGATAATTGCCTGCGGCTCCCTCTCCGGGTTCCACTCCCTGGTGGGCTCGGGGACGACCTCCAAGCAGATCGACTGTGAGACCGATATCCTTCCCATAGGTTACGGATGCATGCTGGCCGAGGGTTTTCTCTCCACCCTGGTTATTATCTCAATTGCCGGGTTCGGATACTCCCTGCTGGAAGCCAGGGCGGGGGACCAGCTGAGCAGCTGGGGAGCGGACTACACCCGGCTGATGATGGAGCATTATCCCAAAGCGGTTATGTTCACTCACTCATATTCAGCCATGGTCAAGTCGACCTTCCTGAAATTCATCCCTCAGAAGATCGTAACCGTTCTGGCCGGGATGTGGGTGGCATCTTTCGCCCTCACCACCCTGGATACCACCAACCGGCTTGCCAGGTACACCATCAGCGAGATGCTCAAGCCGATGAGAGAAAGTGCACCCGCGCTTTACCGCATGCTCTCAAATAAATGGGTGGCATCGGTAATACCCGCCGCGGTGGGGATGTGGCTGGCCTGGAGCAGGAACTTTACCATACTGTGGCCCTCTTTCAGCACCGCCAACCAGCTGATAGCCTCCATCACCCTCCTTACCACCACGGTCTGGCTCAAGAAGAGGGTCAAAGCCGGAAATATGAAGATCGCCCTGATACCAGCCATGATAATGTGGGTTACTGTTACCGGCGCTATTATATGGTTCGGCGTAGCGGTCCTTCCCTCGACTATAGCTTCGAACCCGGCAACCGGTATAGCAGTGACCCTGATAGAGGTAATAATGTTCGTCCTGAACGGCATTTTCATATACGATTTCTTCAAGAGCTACAGGGAGGAAAAGCAGGTTGAAGCCTGATCTTCCGGGAATAATCAGGAATCTGTTCAGGAGTTTCGGCAGGCTGTCCAGGGCCAGAGCCACCGAGAAGCTCGAATATGAGCTTCAGGAGATGGAGTTTGCCTTCACACAGCTTCTATTCTCCTCATTTGCCGGGCTTCCCACCCTACCCGAGCATGTCGCCCTGGAGCTTCTTCCCGCCATGAAGGAAGAACTGGCCGGGATGGAGCAGAGGATCGCTTCCTCCGAAGATTCATTGGCGGAACTGTTCGGAAAGCTGGGATTTGAATGATATGAAGAGTCATTTCTTTACAGGAAAGGGAGGGACCGGCAAGACCACCATGGCGGCTTCATTCGCCCGGAGACTGGCAGGGGAGGGAAGAAAAACATTGCTGGTATCACTCGATCCAGCTCATTCACTTGCCGATCTTCTAAGCTTTGTAGCGAAAGGCGAAAACGATTGCGCCGGCACCCTGACTGTACATGAACCTGATTTCGACAGCATAACAGCCGATTACCTTAAGCAGCAGCTGGATACGCTGAGGGGAATGAACAGCCGCCTGACCGCATTCAACCTGGATAACCTCCTGGACACCCTGCAGTATTCCCCGGGACAGGAAGAATACGCCGTAGCACTTTATCTGCGGCGGATATTGAACCGGAGCAATGATTTTGAACATGCCGTCTTCGACACACCCCCCACCGGAATGGTCCTCAGAATATTTACTCTGCCGCTTCGCTCCATCCTCTGGCTGGAGAGGCTGATAGCCCTCAGGGAAAAGATAGTTGACCGGCGCGAGCTGATAGGGAAGATAAGAAAAGCTGACAAGGCTCAGAGTTACTACAGGGACGACCCGGTCCTTACCAAACTCAGGAACCTCGCGTCCGATTATTCAAACCTTGCCCGGTTCTTCACCGAAGAGGCCAGAATCTATCTTGTGATCAACTGTGACCGGCTGGCCCTGGCTGAATCTGCAAGGCTCAGGGATAAACTCAGCCGTATCGGCATGGAATTTTCCGGGATTATCCATAACAGATTCAATGAATCCGCCGATACCGCACCCCTGGAATCAGCGGGATTCGACCCCGGGATGATGATCCGGGTCCCCGAACTTACAGGAGATGAA
Organism: bacterium; assembly: GCA_014730075.1. Taxonomy (GTDB): domain Bacteria; phylum Krumholzibacteriota; class Krumholzibacteriia; order Krumholzibacteriales; family WJIX01; genus WJIX01. Next base: position 7,558 of record WJIX01000289.1, read on the forward strand.
GCCGCGCGGGCTAATCTGCCGGTAGACCTCGCCGAAGAGCTTAAAGCATTATGAATGATGCCGTTCTCATAAACGTCTTTATCATTATCTCCCTGATACTGACAGCCGGCTATTTTCTGGGAAGGAGAAAGAACAGGGCTGTGG
>WJIX01000290.1 GCA_014730075.1 bacterium
CCGCCGGGGCGGCGGGCATAAGCGCAAGTACCGTAGAATCGATTTCAAAAGAAATAAGCACGGAGTGCCATCAGTGGTGAAATCTATAGAGTATGATCCGAACCGCTCGGCCTTCATTGCGTTGCTGGTTTACCGGGACGGGGAGAAACGTTACATCCTGGCACCCAATGGTGTAAAGGTAGGGGATGAGCTGGTTTCCGGGCCGGACGCGGAAATACACGTGGGAAACGCCCTTCCCCTGGCAAAAATCCCCACTGGCCTGTTCGTTCATAATATAGAGATGTCCAGAGATGGCGGTGGAAAGATAGCCAGGAGTGCAGGCTCCTACGCACAGCTGATGGCCAAGGAGGGCAAAAAGGCGCTGCTCAGGCTCCCCAGCGGCGAGATCCGCAGAGTCAGGCAGGAATGCTACGCTACCATCGGCCAGGTAAGCAACATAGATCATAATAATGTCAAGATAGGCAAGGCCGGAAGAATGCGCTGGCTGGGGCGAAGGCCCAAGGTCAGGGGCGTAGCCATGAACCCGATCGACCACCCGCTGGGCGGCGGAGAGGGAAGAACCAATGGCGGGCGCCAGCCCTGTACGCCCTGGGGCAAGCATACCAAGGGCCTCAAGACCAGAAAGAGAAAGAAATCTGACCGGGATATAATTTATGACCGCAGAAGGAAGAAGAGATAAGGGTATAAACGATAGGCAGGAGAGACAAATGATTGTCACTGGAGGAGGTAAATGAGCAGGTCACTGAAGAAAGGACCGTATATCGATCCCAAACTGCTGGCGAAGATTGACGCACTGGAGCAGATGGGAGACAGGAAGGTAATAAAGACTTGGTCCAGGAGATCGACCATAGCGCCGGAATTCGTGGGGCATACCTTTGCGGTTCATAACGGGCGCAAGTTCGTACCGGTATTCGTAACCGAGAATATGGTGGGCCACAAGCTTGGAGAATTCGTTCCAACCAGGATATTCAGAGGTCACAGGATAAAGGTAGATCAGAAATAGCAAGCAGTTTAGATATCGATGGAGGTTTTAGAAGATGAAAGCACGGGCCGTAGCGAGGGGAATCAGAATGTCGCCGAGAAAAGCGAGACTCGTTGTTGACCTGGTGCGTGGCAAGAACGTTGGAAGCGCCCTGGAGGTTCTCTCTCTGGCGAGGCAGAAGGCCGCGAAGCCGGTAAGAAAGACCATACTCTCGGCAATGCATAATCTCGCCGAGAAGTCGGAACACCCTATTGAACCGTCAGATATGAAGATTGCGGAAATATTCGTGGACGAAGGAAGAACCATGCACAGGATCAGGCCCCGGGCACAGGGACGGGCCTTCAGAATAAGAAAGAGAAGCAGCCACGTTACCGTGGTAGTAGAACACGAAACAGAGTAAAGAGTAAAAGAAGTGGGACGGGGCTTGGCCCCGGCCCCGGCAGAGAAAGCAATAAGGAGGAGATATTGGGTCAGAAGGTAGATCCATTAGGGTTCAGGCTCGGAATTAACCGTACCTGGGATTCCAGGTGGTTCACCACCAGGAATTTTGACAAATGGCTGGAAGAGGATATTATTATACGCCGTTATCTCAGGAAGCGTCTTGTCAAGGCCGGCATCTCGAGGATTATTATCGAACGGCAGAGCGACCGCGTAAGGATAACCATATATACAGCCAGGCCGGGAATGGTTATCGGCAGGAAAGGGGCGGAAGTCGATTTTCTGAGCGAGGAGCTCGCTCATCTGACCGACAAGGAAATCAACCTGGATATCAAGGAAGTTAAGAGGCCGGAACTGGACGCCAGGCTGGTGGCCGAACATATCGCCGGGCAGCTCTCCATGAGAGTTTCCTACCGGAGGGCCATGAAAAAGGCAATAGATTCCGCGATGAGGCTGGGAGCCGAGGGGATCAAGATAAATGTGGCCGGCCGCCTGGGCGGGGCTGAGATGTCCAGGAGTGAGAGCTACATGGAGGGATCGGTACCTCTGCATACACTGCGGGCCGATATCGATTATTCCAAGGTAGCGGCCTATACTACCTACGGTGAGATCGGGGTAAAGGTGTGGATTTACAAGGGCGAGGTATTTCAGAAGGATTTCAAGGAACGTTTATGCCGCGAGGCCCTGGAGGACTCGGGCAGAAAGTAGGAATTGAAAGGTAATAAAGATGTTACAGCCTAAAGGAACAAAATACCGTAAGCATCACAGGGGAAGAAGGCGGGGCCTGGCAGCCAAGGGCACGCGTATCAACTTTGGCCAGTACGCACTGCAGGCCGAAGCTTCCTGCTGGATGACCGGGAGGCAGATCGAGGCCGCCAGGGTGGCAATAATGCGATACATCAAAAGAGGCGGAAAATTGTGGATAAGGGTATTCCCGGACAAGCCGGTCACCATGAAACCTGCCGAGACCAGAATGGGTAAGGGTAAGGGTTCGCCGGAATATTGGGTTTGCGTTATCAAGCCCGGCCGTATACTTTTTGAACTCGAGGGAGTAAGCGAAGAGGTTGCCAGGGAGGCGATGAGGCTGGCTTCTTCAAAGCTGCCCATGAAAACAAGGTTCATGAAAAGGATGGCAACCGGAAAGGTATCTGCCTGAGGAGTTTGAGGATAAAAAGAAAGGGCCCTGGAGCCCGACAGGATGGAAGTTTGTTATGAAAGCAATTGAACTTAGAGAAATGACTCTGGAAGAGCTCGCCGGTATGGAAAGCGACCTGGAGGAAGAGCTCACTCAGTACAGAATCCAGCTCTCCATCAGAAGGCTGGATAACCCCATCAAGGTCAGGCAGACCAGGCGCGAGCTGGCCAGGGTAAAGACAATTATTAACGAAAAGAGAAAAGAGGAGGCCGGTTCGGAGGCCTGAACGGTTTCTTCCGACGGTTGTAAGGAGAAAAAATGGAGGAGAGAAAACCAAGAATGACTCTGGTTGGCCAGGTAGTAAGTGACCGGATGGAAAAGACAGTCACCGTTTCCATCGAACGCCAGCTGCTTCACAAGAGATATAAGAAATATATCAAGAAGAGATCAAAGATCTGGGCTCACGATGAAGAGGGAAAATGCAATATTGGGGACAAGGTCCTGGTTACTTCAGTAAGGCCTTTGAGCAAGCTTAAGCGTTGGCGTGTCGTTGAGATAATAGAGAAAGCTCAATAGGAGAAAGTTATAATGATTAAGATGGAAACAAAACTTGCGGTTGCTGATAACTCAGGAGCTAAAAGCGTCAGGTGTGTAAAGGTGCTGGGAAGCTCCAAGAGAAGGTACGCGTCGGTGGGAGATATTATCAGCGCGTCGGTCAAGGTGGCGCTGCCGGGAAGCGAGATCAGGAAGGGCGACGTGGTTCGCTGCGTAATAGTGCGGACCAAGAAGGAGGTCAGGAGAAGGGACGGCAGCTATATAAGATTCGACCAGAACGCGGCTGTGATAATTAACGAGATGAAAGAACCGGTGGGAACGAGAATATTCGGTCCCGTGGCAAGGGAATTAAGGGAAAGGCAGTTCATGAAGATCATCTCCCTGGCTCCCGAGGTTGTGTGAAGGAACGGAATGTAATTATGAGAATAAAGAAGAATGATGTAGTCAGGGTTATCGCTGGAAATTACAAGGGCGCCGAAGGAAGAGTTCTCAAGGTTTTCCCCTCCGAGGACCGGGTAGTGGTGGAGAAGGTAAATCTGATCAAGAGGCACACCAGGCCCAGGAGCCAGGAGGATCAGGGAGGGATCATCGAGAAGGAAGCCCCGGTCAGCGCATCGAACGTTATGCTGGTATGCCCCAAGTGCGGGGAGCCGGTAAAGACCTCCAGGGTGAAGCTGGCGGACGGGCATAGCGCCAGAAAATGTAAGAATTGCAGCGAGACAATAGATGATGAAGGATAATAACAGACTGGTTAAGAGTTAGATTGAAGATTTTGAAATGGTGGGAAAAATGAATGCTGAAAGGAAGATGCCGAATATCGAACAGCTTTACAGAAAAGCTGTTCCTCAGCTGACCAAGAAGTTCGAATACAGTAATCCCTTCGAGGTCCCCAGGCTGGAGAAGATCATAGTGAATATGGGGGTTGGCGAAGCCAAGAATGACAAGAAAGCCCTGGAGGCGGCGGTGAACGACCTGACCGCCATAACCGGGCAGAAACCGGCAATCACCCGTGCCAGAAAGTCAGTGGCGGGGTTCAACATCCGTGAGGGCTTGCCCATTGGATGCAAGGTGACTCTGCGCAGAACCAGGATGTACGAGTTCTTTGACCGGCTGGTAAATGTCGCTATCCCCAGAATCAAGGATTTCAGGGGACTGAACCCCAAGTCCTTCGACGGCAGGGGCAACTACTCCTTCGGAGTGGAGGAGCAGGTTATATTTCCCGAAGTCGATTACGACAGGATAGAGAAACTGTCAGGAATGGATATAACCATAGTTACGACAGCAAAAACAGACGAAGAAGCAAGAGAACTGGTGATGCTGCTGGGAATGCCGCTTCGCCGTGATTGATTCAAAGAGGAGTTAGTTTGTGGCAAGGAAATGCTTGATAGAGAAAGCGAAAAGAGAGCCGAAATTTAAAGTCCGCGCTTATAACAGGTGCAGCCGGTGTGGAAGATCCGGAGGCTATTTGCGGAGGTTCGGTATCTGCCGTATCTGTTTCCGTGAGCTGGCACTTCAGGGGAAGATCCCCGGAGTGGTTAAATCCAGCTGGTAGTAGAAGTTATCCGGTAAACGAGGTGAAAAAAAATGATGACAGATCCTGTTGCTGATATGATTACCCGTATAAGAAATGGGGTAAACAGAAAAAAGGAATATGTTGATGTGCCCGCATCCAAGATGAAGGCCGGAATCGCCAAGGTTCTTCACAGGGAGGGGTATATCAGTAATATCAGGTATTACGATGACGGCCTGCAGGGGGTTATAAGGATATATTTTCGCTATCCCGATGATGAAAGCACCATAGAGAAGATAGAGAGAATAAGCCGGCCCAGCCGCAGGGTTTACGTGGGCAAGAATGAGATACCCAGAGTGATGGGAGGATTCGGTACCGCTATCGTCTCAACATCCAGGGGTCTGTTAACAGACAAGGAATGCCGAATGGCGGGGATCGGCGGAGAGCTGATCTGCCAGATATGGTAAACAGTTATTGATTATCCCGGGGAGAGAAAGCACAAACCCCGGAAAAGTGGAGGTTATGAGTTAAATGTCGAGAGTAGGAAAAGAACCGATACCGATTCCTCCAAAGGTTGAAGTTGATATCAAGGGTAATGATGTTCGGGTTAAAGGCCCCAAGGGAGAGCTGGAGCAGTCTTTCGACCGGGACATGGAAATAATTCTCCAGGAGAAGGAGATTCTGGTAAAGAGGCCTTCCGATTCCAAGAAACACCGGTCCATGCACGGATTGACCAGGACCCTGATCTCCAATATGGTGGAGGGTGTTTCCAGAGGTTTCGAGAAGGAGCTGGAGATAGAGGGAAGAGAGTACAAGGTCCAG